>JAOPYP010000587.1 GCA_025964635.1 Actinomycetes bacterium
GATCAGCGTGTCGCCCTCCGGCCCGCCGGTGAGCGCGACCACGACCCGCTCCCGCGCCTCCCAGGTGTCGTGGATCCCGTGCTCCAGGCGGTACTTCTGCAGGCCCTCGTCCACCTTGTCGGCCAGCCAGAGCAGGGCCAGCTCGCGCAGGGCGGTCAGGTTGCCGGTGCGGAAGTAGTTGGTCAGCGCGGCGTCGATCTTCTCGGGCGGGTAGATGTTCCCGTGGGCCATCCGGCGGCGCAGCGCCTCGGGGGTCATATCGACCAGTTCGACCTGGTCGGCGGCGCGGACCATGGCGTCAGGGACGGTCTCACGCTGCGGCACGCCAGTGATCTTCTGGACCACGTCGTTCAGGGACTCGAGGTGCTGGATGTTGACCGTCGAGATGACCTCGATCCCGGCGGCCAGCAGTTCCTCCACGTCCTCCCAGCGCTTGGCGTGCCGCGAGCCCGGCACGTTCGTGTGCGCGAACTCGTCGACCAGGGCGATCTCCGGCTTGCGGGCCAGCACCGCGTCCAGGTCCATCTCCTCGAACGACGTGCCGCGGTAGGAGACCCGGGCCCGGGGGATGATCTCCAGGCCGTCGAGCAGATCGGCGGTGTGCGGGCGCCCGTGCGTCTCCACGAACGCCACGACCACGTCCGCGCCGCGCTCGATCCGCCGGTGCCCCTCGCCGAGCATGGCAAAGGTCTTCCCGGCGCCCGCCGCCGCGCCCAGGTAGATCCGGAGCTGCCCACGCTCCTGCTCGGCCATGGTCCCGTTCTTTCTCCTCAACGAACCCCACTCTCAGTGTGCCCACTCACCCCACGAACTGGGACCGGGCCCACTGTGATCAGGGCTGGAAGCGGTAGCCCATACCGGGCTCGGTCAGCAGGTGACGGGGCCGGGCCGGGTCGTCCTCCAGCTTCCGCCGCAGCCCGGCCATGTGGAAGCGCAGGTAGTGGGTGCTGTCCTGGTAGGCCGGCCCCCACACCTCGGTCAGCAGCCGGCGGCCGCCGACCAGCTGGCCCGGGTGGCGGATCAGGATCTCCAGCAGCCGCCACTCGGTCGGCGTGAGCCGGACCTGCTGGCCGTCCCGGGTCGCCAGGTGCGCGGCCAGGTCGACGGCGGAGCGGCCGATGGCCACCGGCCGCGCGGGCGGCGGCGGCCCGTCGCGGCGCAGCGCAGCGCGCAGCCGGGCCAGCAGTTCCTCCATGGAGAAGGGCTTGGTCACGTAGTCGTCGGCCCCGGCGTCCAGGGCGCCGATCTTGTCACCCGGCCCGGTCCGGCCGGACAGCACGATGACCGGCGCGGACGTGACCAGCCGCAGTTCCCGGATCAGGTCGATGCCATCGATGTCGGGGAGGCCAAGGTCAAGGATCACCGCGTCCGGTGTTCGTTGCGTAGCTTTTTCCAGGGCCGGGCGGCCGGCCTGCATCGTGACGGCCTCGTAGCCGCGGGCCCGGAGGTTGATCCGCAGCGCCCGCAGCAGGGCCGGCTCGTCCTCGACCACGAGGATGGTCTGCCGGGCAGCGGGCACGGCAGCGCCCGGGTCCTGATCCGGTGCTGCCGCGCCCGCCGCCATGTGCCGCCTCCCCTTCTGCTGCCGTGCCTAGTGCCCGGACGCCAGCGGGAACTGCTGGTCCAGCGCGATATTCAGGGTGAGCACGTCGACCCGGGGCTCGCCGAGGAAGCCCAGGGTCCGGCCCTGGACGAACCGGCTGACCAGGGCCCGGACCGCGGACGGGCTGGCGTGCCGTGCCGCGGCCACCCGGTTCACCTGCAGGTAGGCGTTCTGGGGGGAGACGTCCGGGTCCAGGCCCGACCCGGACGCGGTCACCGCGTCCGGCGGGATGCTGGAGATCTTCACGTGATTGAGCGCGGCGTACTGCTTCTGCCGCTGCTTGATCAGCTGCACCAGCGTCGGGTTGTTCGGGCCCAGGTTGGACGCGGCGGAGAAGCCGGGGTCACAGCCGTAGTCGGTCTTGTCGGTGGCATTGACCGCGGCGGAGGGCCGGGGCTGGAAGTACTGCGCCAGCGGGTTGCCCTTGGCGTTCACGAACTCCTGGCACAGCAGGCTGGACCCGACCACTTTGCCCTGGTAGCTGACCTGGGAGCCGTTGGCCTGCTGGTGGAAGGCCGCCTGGGCCACCCCGAACATGACCGCCGGGTAGATGATCCCGCACAGCACGGTGAAGACCAGCAGGCCGCGCAGCGCAGCGAGGTGCTGCCGGACGAGGCTTGGAAGACGATTCATGACTGGTCAGCCGCCAAATCCTGGAATGAATTGAATAATGAGATCGATGACCTTGATCCCGATGAACGGGATGATCAGCCCGCCCGCGCCGTAGATCCACAGATTCCTGCGGAGCATCGCCGACGCCGACGAGGGCCGGTACCGGACACCGCGCAGGGCCAGCGGGATCAGCGCGACGATGATCAGCCCGTTGAAGATGATCGCCGAGGTGATGGCCGAGTCCGGGCTGTGCAGGTGCAGGATGTTGAGCTTGGACAGGCCGGGGATCACGCTGGCGAACATGGCCGGGATGATCGCGAAGTACTTGGCCACGTCGTTGGTGATGGAGAAGGTGGTCAGCGCGCCCCGGGTGATCAGCAACTGCTTGCCGATCTCCACGATCTCGATGAGCTTGGTCGGGTTGGAGTCCAGGTCCACCATGTTCCCGGCCTCCTTGGCCGCGGAGGTCCCGGTGTTCATGGCCACCCCGACGTCGGCCTGGGCGAGCGCGGGGGCGTCGTTCGTGCCGTCCCCCGTCATCGCGACCAGCTTGCCGCCTTCCTGCTCCTTCCTGATCAGCGCCATCTTGTCTTCCGGCGTGGCCTCGGCGAGGAAGTCGTCCACGCCGGACTCGTCCGCGATGGCCTTGGCGGTCAGCGGGTTGTCCCCGGTGATCATGACCGTCCGGATGCCCATGGTGCGCATCTCGGCGAACCGCTCGGCGATGCCCTCCTTGACGATGTCCTTGAGGTGGATGACCCCGAGCGCGCGGGCTCCGGGTGCCCGGCCCACGCCGCCGTTGGCGCGCTCGGCTACGACCAGCGGGGTCCCGCCGGCCGAGGAGATGCCGTCCACGAGGTCGCCGAGTTCGGGCGGCGGCGTGCCGCCACCATCGCGGATCCACTGCGAGACCGAGGCGGCGGCGCCCTTGCGGACCTCGCGGCCGTCGGCCAGGTCCACGCCGCTCATCCGGGTCTGCGCGGTGAACTCCACGAACTCGGCGCCCTGCAGTTCGCCTTCCTGGCGTTCCCGCAGACCGTACTGGTCCTTGGCCAGCACCACGATGGAGCGGCCTTCCGGCGTGTAGTCAGCCATGCTGGACAGCTGGGCCGCGTCCGCCAGGTCGGCAGCGGTGACGCCGGCGACCGGGAGAAACTCGCTGGCCTGCCGGTTGCCGATGGTGATCGTGCCGGTCTTGTCCAGCAGCAGCGTGTTCACGTCGCCCGCCGCCTCGACGGCCCGCCCGGACATGGCCAGCACGTTCCGCTGGACCAGCCGGTCCATGCCGGCGATGCCGATCGCGGACAGCAGCGCGCCGATCGTGGTCGGGATCAGCGCGACCAGCAGCGCCACCAGGACCACCAGGGTCTGCGGCGCCTTGGAGTAGAACGCCAGCGGCTGCAGCGTGATCACGGCGAGCATGAAGATGACGGTCAGCGAGGCGAGCAGGATGTTCAGCGCGAGCTCGTTCGGCGTCTTCTGCCGCTTCGCGCCCTCGACCAGGGCGATCATCCGGTCGATGAAGGTCTCACCGGGCTTGGAGGTGATCTTCACCACGATCCGGTCGGACAGGACCCGGGTGCCGCCGGTGACCGCGGACCGGTCACCGCCGGACTCCCGGATGACCGGGGCAGACTCGCCGGTGATGGCCGACTCGTCCACCGAGGCGACCCCCTCGACGACGTCGCCGTCACCCGGGATGATCTCCCCTGCCTCGACCACGGCGAAGTCGCCGAGGGTGAGCTGGGTACCGGGCACCTCTTCTTCGTGGACCTCGGTCTGGCCCGGCTGCCAGCCGGTCAGCCGCCGGGCTACGGTCTCCCGCTTCGTCCGGCGCAGCGTTTCGGCCTGCGCCTTGCCCCGGCCCTCGGCCACCGCCTCGGCCAGGTTGGCGAAGACCACGGTCAGCCACAGCCACACCACGATCGTCCAGTTGAAGACCGAGGGGTGGGCGATGGCCGTGCCGGTGGTCAGCACGGCGCCGACCTCGACGACGAACATGACCGGGTTCCTCAGCTGAACCCGGGGGTCCAGCTTCTTGAACGCGTCCGGAGTCGACCTCCACAGCATCTTGGGGTCGAGCAGGCCGCCGCCGATCCGGCGTTCGGTGTCGGCCGTCGTCCGGCCCCGGCCCGCCGGAGCCTCGGGTGTCGTAGTTACAGCCATCAGTGCAGTCCTTCTGCGAAGGGGCCCAGCGCCAGGGCCGGGAAGTAGGTCAGGCCGACCAGGATGAGAATGACGGCCACGAGCATGCCGACGAACAGCGGTTTCCTGGTATCCAGCGTTCCCACGCTCGCGGGCACGGGGCTCTGCCTGGCTAGCGAGCCCGCCAAGCCGAGGGCGAAGATCTCGGGCGCGAACCGGCCGAGCAGGATCACGATGCCGCCGACCGTGTTGTACCAGGTGGTGTTGCCGGTCAGGCCGCCGAAAGCCGAGCCGTTGTTATTAGCCATCGAGGCGAACGCGTACACCACCTCGCTCAGGCCGTGTGGCCCCGGATTGAGGATCGATGCCTGCGGGTTTTTCAGCCCGATGGACAGCCCCGCCGCGGTCAGGATGACCACGGGGAGGGTGAGGAAGTACAAGGCGGCGTACTTCATCTCGGCCGGCCGGATCTTCTTGCCGATGTACTCCGGGGTCCGGCCGACCATCAGCCCGGCCACGAACACCGTCACGATGGCCAGCACCAGGATGCCGTACATGCCGGCCCCGATGCCGCCGGGCGCGATCTCGCCCAGCGCGATGTCGAACAGCGCGATACCGCCCCCGAACGGGGTGAACGAATCATGGAACGAGTTCACCGCCCCGGTGGACGTGGTCGTCGTCGACGCCGCGAACAACGAGGAGCCGGGGTTGCCGAACGCGACCTCCTTGCCCTCGAACGCGCCGTGCGCGAGGTGCGGGGCCATCCCGGCGCCCTGGGCCTCGAAGAAGCTGATGCCGCCGACGGCGGCCAGCCAGATGACGACCATGACCGCGACCAGGGCGTAGCCCTGCCGGTTGTCGCCGATCATCTTGCCGAACGCGCGGGGCGTGGCGAATGGGATGACCAGCAGGATGAAGATCGTGAGCCAGTTCGTGAACGGGTTCGGGTTCTCGAACGGGTGCGCGGAGTTGGCGTTGAAGAAGCCGCCCCCGTTGTTCCCCAGGTTCTTGATGGCTTCCTGCGAGGCCACCGGGCCGCCGACCATGGTCTGGTGCCCGCCGGAGAGCGTGGTCACCGAGTGGTAGGCGCTGAAGTTGTCGATCACGCCGCCGGACATGTAGATGATGGCGACGATGACGGACAGCGGGAGCAGCAGCCGGAACACGGCGCGGGTCAGGTCCACCCAGAAGTTGCCGAGCTTGTCGGTCCGGGACCGGGTGAACCCGCGGATCAGCGCGATGGCGACCACGAGGCCGACCCCGGCAGACAGGAAGTTCTGCACCGCCAGGCCGCTCATCTGGGTCAGGTAGCCCATGGTGGACTCGCCGGAGTAGTTCTGCCAGTTCGTGTTGGTCACGAACGAGGCCGACGTGTTCCAGGCGAGAGCCGGCGGCACCGCGCTCATGTGCTCCGAGAACGGGAGGTAGTGCTGCAGCCGCTGGAGCCCGTACAGGAACACCACGCTGACCCCGGAGAAGGCCAGCATGCTGCGCAGGTAGGCGCTCCACTTCTGGTCGGTCTCGGGGTTGATGCCGATTACCTTGTAGACGCCGCGCTCGACCCGCCAGTGCTTATCGGTCGTGAACATGCGGGCCATGTAGTTGCCAAGCGGGATATAACACGCGGCCAGCGCGGCCACCAGCAAGGCGATCTGGAGCCAGCCCGCGAGGGCGCCGTTCATCAGAACCTCTCAGGCAGCACGAGGGCTACGAACAGGTAGATAGTGACGATCACGCCGGCGATCAGGCCGATCAGGTTCTCAGCGCTCAAAACGCTCGACCCCCTTGATGAGGAGGAAGAGCGCGGCGAACACCACGATCGTCAGCCCGATATAGACGAGGTCAAGCACGGGGCCCTCCTAGGCTTCCCAGAGGCAACGGTCAGGCCCTATGCAGGCGCTGACGGACTCAGTCAAGCCCCGGGAAACGGGGAAAAGTCCGGTCCAAGCGGGACCCATGCGGGGCCCTGGCGGTTCCTAACAGAACCCATGCGCTATCCCCCTCACCAGCGCCGCGATCATCGAGCGGGCTGACCGGCGGGCCCCGGGCGGGTCAGTGAGGGCCGGGCCGCATTGATTCCGACAGGAATCGGCCGATGAACGTCTGAGTGCTGTTAGCGCGCGGGCCAATGCTCATCTGACTGGTTCCTCTTAAAGGGACAGGCAAGAGGCTCGGGAGGCCGCGATGGCGGGCTGGCTGCAGGTGGCAGCGGTGATCGCGCTCGTCGGCGCGTTGCATGTGCCGCTCGGCGACTACATGGCCCGGGTGTTCACCGCGCGGCGGCACTGGCGGGCGGAGATGGTGATCTACCGCCTGGGTGGCATGGACCCTGACACCGACCAGCCCTGGCCCCACTACATCCGCTCGCTGCTCGCGACGTCGGTGGCGGGCATCGTCGGGCTGTACCTGCTGCTGCGGCTGCAAGGCCACCTGCCGTACTCGCTGGGCCACCCGGGCATGAGCCCGGCACTGGCGTTCGACACCGCGGTCAGCTTCACGACGAACACCAGCTGGCAGAACTACGCCGGGGAATCCACGCTCGGCTACCTCGCCCAGGCGGCGGGACTCGGCGTCGAGGCGTTCCTGAGCGCGGCCGTCGGGCTGGCTGCGGTGCTGGCGCTGATCCGGGGCATCGTCCGGCGCGAGACCGACCGGGTCGGCAACTTCTGGGTTGACCTGACCCGGGCGGTGACCCGGGTTCTGCTGCCGCTCGCCGCCGGGTTCGCCGTGCTGCTGGCCGGGCTCGGCGTGATCGAGAACCTGGGTAACTGGCAGGTGGTCACCACCCTCGCCGGAGGCCGGCAGGCCATCCCGGGCGGGCTGGTCGCATCCTGGGAACCGATCAAGCTGATCTCCGGCGACGGAGGCGGCTTCTTCAACGCCAACAGCGCCCACCCGTTCGAGAACCCGGGCCCGCTGACGAACGTCATCGAGATCACGCTGATGCTCCTGGTGCCGGTGGCCTGTATCCGCATGTTCGGCCGGCTGGTCGGTGACCGGCGTCAGGGCTGGGCGCTGCTGGCCGTGGCCGGCGTGCTGTTCACCGCCTGGATGGCGATCACAATCGCAGCAGAATCACAGGCCAGCGGGACGGCGCCCGCCGCCGCCCACGCCGCCATGGAAGGCAAGCAGACCGCATTCGGGGTACCGGGCAGTGCGGCGTTCGGGGTGGCGGCGACGTCCTCGGCCGACGGCGCGGCGAACGCGAGCTACGACAGCTTCACCGCGCTGGGCGGGGGCATGCTGCTGTCGGCGATGCTGCTGGGGGAGGTCAGCCCCGGCGGGGTAGGCAGCGGGCTGTACGGCCTGCTGATGGTGGCGGTGATCGGCGTGTTCCTCGGCGGGCTGATGATCAGCCGTACCCCTGAGTACCTGCGAAAACGGATCCGTGCCCCCGAGATGAGGATGGTCGCCCTCTACTACCTGGCCACGCCCCTGGTCCTGCTGGCTGGCACCGCGGTGGCTATCGCGCTGCCCGCCGGGCGCGCAGCCATCCTCAACCCGGGTGCCCACGGCCTTTCCGAGGTGCTGTACGCCTTCACCAGCTCGGCCAACAGCAATGGCAGCGCGTTCGGCGGTTTGTCCGGCAACACGACCTTCTACAACACGCTGCTGGCCGTGGTCATGCTGCTGGGACGGTACGCGCCGATGGTGTTCGTGCTCGGGCTGGCCGGGTCCCTGGCGCGGCAGCGGCCCACCTCGGGCGGGGCGGGCACGCTCCGTACCAGCCAGCCGGCGTTCGTGGCGCTGTTGACCGGGGTCGCCGTGGTCCTGGTTTTCCTGACCTTCCTCCCGGCGCTGGCCCTGGGCCCGCTCGCCGAGGGCCTGCACTGAACCCCGGCCGCGGTTCCACCGGCGGCTGCTGTTCCTGTTCGCCAGCACCGGATCGCCGCGTTGAGTGGCCGGCGGATCCTCACGGAATCCATACGGGGGCCGCCCCGCGGTTGCCTTGGCAACGCCGGCCCCGCTGCTTACGCTCGTAGCCAGGTGAGCCGGGAAGCCTGGTCGGCGCAGCATCCGCAGTCTGCCGGATCGGAGCGTGCCATGACCCGCCATCTGTCCCGGGACCGCGCCGCGGTGCTAGCCGGGCTGCTGGGCCCGCTGGCCGTGGCGGCTATTCTGCTGCCCTGGCGAGCCAGCTGGTCGAACACGAACGTGGCCCTGCTCCTCGTCGTGGTTGTGGTGGCCGTGGCCGCCATCGGAAACCGGATCGCGGGGGCGCTGGCGGCGGTGTCGGCGGCGATCCACGGTTCAGCCGACATCACCACTGCGGTGCTGCTTCTGGCGGAGCGAAGCCATCCTTGCAGGCCCGGCTGGTCGCCGTCACCCTGGCTGATCAGGCTGGGCGCGCGTTCGACTCCACGTCAGCTCAGGTTGCGGACGCCTAGTTCGTCGGCGCGGGCGAGCAGGTCGGCGGGGTCGGAGTAGACCCGGTAGGCGCCCGCCCGCTCGAGTTCCTCCCGGCCGTAGCCGCCGGACAGCAGGCCGATGCCGATCGCACCAGCCCGGCGGGCGGCCAGCAGGTCCCAGACGCTGTCCCCCACCACGTAGGCGTGCCGGGGGTCCACGCCGAGCAGGGCGGCCGCGGCCAGGAAAAGGTCCGGGTCCGGCTTGGCGTGCCGCACCAGGTCGCGGGTGATCATGGGAGTGTCCTCGGGCAGCCCGAGCAGGCTCAGCGCGTGGCCCGAGGTGGCCCGGTAGCTGCTGGTGGCGATGGCCCAGCGCACCCCGTGCTCGGTCAGCGCGGAGAGCAGCCGGGCCGCTCCCGGCAGCGCGCGGACGGAGCCGGCCTGGGCCAGGTAGCCCTCGGCGTGAGCCTGCTGCAGCATGGCGACGTCCGCCTCGGACAGCGTCACCCCCGTCTCCCGGATCAGCGCGGACACGAACAGGCCGCCGCTCATCCCGATCCGCCGGTGGATGCGCCACACCGACAGGTCGATGTCCAGCCGGGACAGCGCGGTGTGCCAGGCGATGACGTGCTGGTACACGCTGTCGATGAGGGTGCCGTCCAGGTCGAAGAGGAACGCGGGGGCGGGCGGCTCGGGGTAGCTGGCGGGAGCGGTCATGGCAGTAGTCTGCCGGTCCCGCCGGGACCTGGGAAATCGCTGGACCTGATGAATGCCAGGGCGCTTGCTGAGTGCGGGCTGTGACTGTATGCTCCGTCACGATTACTTAAAGTGACCGACGGGCTCCGTGACGGCCGCAGGCGCGTACCGCTGCGCACGGCCTCTGACCCGCAGGAACACGCGAGCGCCGGGACGGCTGCCGCACCCGCTCTGCCAGCAGCCGGAACTAGACACTCACAACCACCAACGAAGGGGACACTGTGAACCGAATTCTCAGCAGCGCCGTCAAGGTTGCCGGATCGCTGGCGCTGATCGGCGGCGCCGTGGTGGCGGCCGCCATGCCTGCCGCCGCCGCCCCGCCGCCCACCAAGGCCTGGGGGATCTCGGCCGGCGGCTTCATCCACATCAATCCGGTCGCCCCGGCCACTATCTTCAACACTCCGCAAGTGGCCTCCCACTTCATCTACCCCGGCTTCGTCACCACCGGCGGGATCCTGGACCGGGCCAGCGCGACCGAGGCCTACTCTCAGGTCGGCTCGCCGAAGGTGTACCTGTTCTCGCAGGTTGACCAGCTCAACGCGTCCATGGCCACGTCCACCTGCCGGATCGGCTTCTTCGGCACGGACGGCGACACCACGATCCAGGCCGGCTCGATCACAGTCACGGGCCTGCCGAGCATCCCGCTGCCGCGTGACCCCGCCATCAACCAGAAGATCTTCCTCCCGGGGATCACGGTCACGCTCAACAAGCAGGGTGTCATCGCCGGCATCCGCACGGTGACCGCCATTGCCATCAGCGGGTTCGGTCAGAACCTTTCGATCGGGGTCAGCCGCTGCCGGCTGCTGCTCGCCTGACGCACAGGGGGCGCCGGCCGAGGCCGGCGCCCCTTCGCATGTTGGACTCTGCCCGGCGCCTCCGATGGCTTTGAGCTATCGTTCGACTACTAAAAGTAAGTCCAGTGCCTGAGGATGTCCTGCGGGGGACGGCCGATGAATCGGATGATCCGTGGTGCGGCCGGGCTCTCCGGACCGCTGGCCCTGGTGGCCGGGCTGCTGGCGACTGCGGCGCCGGCCGCCGCGAGCACGCCGGTCAACCAGTCTTACGCGCTCAACGCGGTCGGGCACTTCAGTGCGCAGATGGCTGGCCAGGCCATCTATTCGGGCGGCTCGCCGGTCGTCCTGCCCAATGTGGACACCGCCGGCATCCTGCGCACCGGGATCATCACCGACACGGCGGGCGCAGTCAGTGCCTCATCGAGGGTCCCAGCCCTGTCCGTGGTGCTCCCCGGGCACGGTTCGCTGCGCGCGGCCGCCGTCTCGTCGTCGTGCTCGTTCAACCGGAAGACCGGCCGGGTGACCGGGCAGAGCCACATCACCGGCGGCCGGATCACCAGACCCGGGGGCCAGCCGGTCACCCTGCCGGCCAGCCCGGCGCCGAACACCCGGATGGTCATCGGCGGCCTCGCGGTGCTCATCCTGAACCGGCAGTTCACCGGGCCGGCCGGGACGCTCACGGCCGAGGCCCTGCGGGTCCGGATGCTGCGCGGGCACCGGCAGAAGCTCGTGTTCGCGACCTCGGTCTGCGTCCGGGCCGACCTGGCCGCCGCGCCGCCGGTGAGCGGGCGCACGATGCGGCTCGCCCTGGGCGGGCTGGGCCTGCTGCTGCTCGGCGGGATCGCGTACCAGCTCAGCAGGCGCCGCCGCAAGCTGGCCGCCCCGGCCTGATCGCGTTCGCCCGCGCTCAGGCCCTCAGCGCGGGCCCGGGGAGCTCCAGGCCCTCAGCCCAGCCCCGGGGACCTCCGGTCGGCCAGCTCAGGCCAGGCAGCGCAGCGCGTCACGGAGCGCGGGCTCGATCGGGTAGGCGTCAGGCAGCCGCCCGACCGTGGCCTCGACGAAGTCCCCCGGGGATAGCTCGATCGTCAGGGCCCCGAGTTGCACGACGAGGTTGTCGTTGCGGATCCAGGTCTTGACCGGGGCGTCCTGCTCGGTCAGCGCGAACCGGCCGAAGCTGACCCGCCACGCGGTGCGCCCCGGCCGTTCGCCCGCTGCCACCGGCGCGCCCACGTCGTCCGCATGGGTGGCGTACTCAGAGCTGTAGTGGAAAGCCTGCAGGCCCGCCGGATAGGGGCCGGCCGCGGTGGTCAGTGGCGCGTCGCGGCCGAGCAAGGTCATCCGGTGCCGGGTCTCGGCGTTGGCCTCCCGCCATTCGGCCAGCACCTCACCGGCCGGCAGGCCGCGGCGCTGGCGGACACACCACTGGTTGAACTCGTCGTAGCCGCCGGTGATGCCCGCCGCCCGCATCATGGCGCGGAAGGTCTCGATGTCGCCGTTGAGGCACGCGTGGTTGTACAGCTCCTCGCCGGCCAGGTGGGACAGGACGTCTCCGACAGTCCAGCCCGGGCACCGGGACGGCCACTTCCAGCCGGCCTCGTCGAGCCCGGAGAAGAAATGGTCAAGCCTCGCCGCTTCCACATCAAATATGCCGAACGGGTTCAGCCCGGCCAATGCCGTCGTGTCCATGACATGCCTTCCGCGGGCTCAGGTCTCGATCGTCAACGGCAAGTCAATCACTGCAGGCCGAGCATCTGAGGAATCTTCCGGGCTGGGAGCGGCGTCGCGAAGAGGCCATTTCGGATGGGATCGCGCTGAGTGGGTGAATAGGCCGCCAGCCTGTCTGCGGTGTGCGTAGTCGGCCGTCTGGGCGGCCGCGGATTACCTTGTGGGACGCTAGGCCTACTTTGTCGCATTTAAGGAAATTTCTGGGTAATGGCGCGGGCGGCGTAATGCTGACGCTTGATGGAACGATCTATTAATCTGGTAGTGGACGATCGACCAGGATCAAGGCTCGGTTGCAGCAGGCCTATGGGTGTTCAAGGGGGCGTTATGAAGATCCTGATCGCCGGAGGGGCTGGATACATCGGGAGCACCGTGGCCTCGGCCTGCCTGGATGTCGGCATTAGTCCGATAATTCTGGACAACCTGGTAACAGGCAGGCGCGAGTTCGCGGCTGGCCGAGAGTTCTACGAGGGCGACATCGCCGACGGCCCCCTGCTCGATCGCATTTTCGGAGAGCACCCGGACATCGACGCGGTCATCCATTGCGCAGCACTGATCGTGGTTCCTGACTCGGTCAGCGACCCTATTGCGTACTACCGGTCGAATGTCTCCAAGAGCCTTGAGTTCGCCGCGCACCTGCTGCGCAATGGCTGTGAACGCATGATCTTCAGTTCCTCCGCCTCCATCTACCGTCCGGGACCGGACCTGGCCGTCGACGAGGGCTCCCTCATCGAGCCGCAAAGCCCGTACTCACGGACCAAGGCCATCTGCGAAGCGATGTTCACTGACATCGCCGCCACGCAATCCCTCCGGGTACTGTCCCTGCGGTACTTCAACCCAATTGGCGCAGACCCGAAGATGCGCACAGGGTTGCAGCTGCGACGGCCGAGCCACGCCCTGGGAAAGATGATCCAGGCCTGGGAGGAAGGAACTCTATTCCAGGTGACGGGAACGGACTACCCTACATGTGACGGATCGGGAATCCGTGACTACATTCACGTATGGGATCTTGCCTCGGCCCATGTGGCTGCACTCGAAAAATTTGATGATTTGCTGACGGAGAGACAAAGGGTGGCGGTCATAAATCTGGGCACGGGTACCGGAACTACCGTCCGTGAGTTGCTGCACGCCTTTAACAGTGTGGTGAGCGATCCTGTCGCGGCGCGCGACGCTGCCCGACGGCCGGGCGATTCCGTAGGTGCGTACACACGCATCCGCCTGGCCTGCCAGCTACTAAACTGGCAACCGCAGTACTCGCTCGCAGAGGGGATCCTTCATTCTCTTCACTGGGCGGCCTTGCGCAAGGATATCCTTTCCTAATCTTCGTCCGAGATACTCGGGTATAAGGAGCGCCGTGTCACTACCCGAATTGAGCGCTTCGCGGGCTCAGGGAAAGGTTCCTGGCGGACAAGCCGTGCCTGTCCTGTTCATTGCCGGTTTCGGGCGCAGTGGGAGTACCCTTCTCGACCGTCTCCTGGGCAGTACCCCGGGACTCCATAGCGGTGGGGAGATGGGCGGTATCTGGACGCAGGGCCTTATCGAGGACCGGCTTTGCTCGTGTGGCACCCGCTTTTCCTGCTGCCCCTTCTGGCAGGCTGTGGGTAGCACCAGCTTTTCCTCGCTGGGGACCCATGACATCGAGGCGATTGTCCGGTACGTGCGCAGCGTTTTCCCGGCGCGGAAGATGTGGCGGCTCCTCAGCTGCCGGACGAGAAGGAAGCTGGTGAGCTCGGCGCCGGCGAACTTCTTGGACATCACGGCCCGGCTTTACCAGGGGATGCGGACCGTGAGCACCCGGCAGGTCGTCGTCGACTCGTCGAAGCTGGCCACATATTTTGTCCTGCTGGCGCACGTATCTGTGGTGGACGTTCACGTAATCCATCTGGTCCGCGATCCACGTGCAGTGGCGCACTCGTGGAGGCGGCCCCGGGTAGCCGATCCGGACGGCCGCTCGACCATGCCGCGGTTTGGTGCCATCAAGTCCGCCGTACTCTGGCTGATCATGAATGTGGCCGTCGAATGGGCAGCGCGGCGGCTGGATCTCCCGTACGTGCGTGTTCGTTACGAGGATCTCGTCGAGGACCCAGCCCGGATCGTCGGGGGCCTTCGGTCAGGGGTCCTGGGGGATGCGGGACCGGACGCCGGGGAAGCTGGGGGCCTGGTCGAGGAGAATGTCGACCTCGGCGTCGTCCACAGCATCTCGGGCAACCCGATGCGGTTTCGGCAAGGCCGCACGTCCATAGTCGGGGATGCTGATTGGAAGGTCGGCCCGCGAGGCCGAAGGGTGATCGTTGCGGCGATCACCCTCCCGCTGCGGTGGCGGTACGGCTACCGGTGACTGAGCACGAGGCGCCACGCGGCTCGCGGGCATTGGCGGGCGGTGACATCAGATCGGACGCGCGATCGCCCGCACCCGGTAGGAGTGTCCTACCACACGACGCGTGATTCCCTCTGGGGCGTCGGTCACGAGCGTCTGCCAGCCCGCATCCGAAAGCAGCCTGCCCAGGGCCCCCTCGACGAACGAGTGCGGATGGCAAAGCACATTGGAATCCGTCGGGTGCAGGCGCCGGGTCACGTGACGCCATTTCATGAGACCGATGGCCGAGAACACGTTCACGCTGAAGAGCAGGCGGCCGTCCGATCGCACAAGACGCCGGCCCTCCTCCAGGATCGCCCGTGGACTCTGAGTGTGATCCACGACGTTGTCGCAGACGATGAGATCGAAACTACCGTCATCCAGTGGGAGCCTTGTCGTTGCGTCGCCCTGGACGAAATCAGTACGCGACTGCAGATCGGTGACGAATCGGTCAACGGTGTCGTTGCCGCTGCTGACCATAAGACGGGCCAATGGGTCGACGCCGACACCGCGCCTGGTCGGCGTCAAGGCCGACCATCCAATGCCAAGAGGTCCGATCCCCAGCTCCAGCACGTTCGCGCCACCGAGGCCGTGCCGCGTGCCGAAGCGGACGAGGGCTGCAGTCTCGGCGATTTCGGCAAGCACGTCGGCTGCATCGCTTACTGTGTGCTGCCAAACCGCCAACTCGTTCCTCTGGGCTTCCGCCCACGTGGATATCTCCATAGGATTGATGCTAGCAGTCTGTTATATATCGGATACTAAGAGTGAGCACGATCGGCGGCTGGAATTTCTACTCTGCCGCGCTGCCGTTGCCTTGACGGACCACCGGCTCGGCTCCGCGGGTGGAACGTGACCTGACGAGCATCTCGTATCTCGACTCAACGTCGAGCATGTTCCTCTGGTAGTCGGCACGGTCCCGAACGAGGCGTTCGTTTTCCTCCCCTGCCCTCCGGACGAAGGTGTCGTCCTTCAGGCTTCTCATGAGGGCTGCCGAGACTGCGGCGGGGTCCCGGGCGGAAACGACGAGTCCGTTGATCCCGTCGCGGATCCATTCCCGGACCGAATCGACGTCGCCGACCACCGGAAGGGCACCGCACGCCATGGCTTCCAGAAGCGTGTTCGGGGTGCCGTCGTGCTCACTCAGCGACACACTCAGCCGGCTCGAGCGAAAGGCATCGGCCATCAGTCGGTGGTCCAAGGTCGGCAGTAGGTGAACGCGCCTGCGGTCCAGCCGGGCGTCGATGATCATGTTCTCGGCATAGTGTGACCCGGCCATGCCCGGGCATACCACGTGGACCTCCGGAAAGGAACGGAGCACCGGAGGCAGCGCCTTGAAGAAGGTGTCGGTGCGGACGTACTCTCTGATTCCCCGGGGATTGAGAATGACCGTAGCCTGCTCAGGTATGCCCAGGCGTTGGCGGAGATCACTCCGACCCAGGTGAAAGACGCATGCGTCGACGCCACCGTTTCCCGGGACGACCCAGGTCGGTCGATCGGCAGGAAATCCCCACTCACGTGCCATCCGGGCATCGCGATGACAGTCGCAGTGGAGGACTTCCGCGGTCGCCAGGGCCCGCCGTGTCGCCTTCGCCATCATCCGGGTACGGTCAGCGAACAGTGTGAAGTCATTGCCCCAGACGGAGACGATCACCGGAAGCCCGGTCAGTGCACCGGCCGCGATTCCCTCGAATGGGATGCGCATGGCATGGACGAGATCCGGCCGATGCTGGTCGACCAGCCTCTGCAATCGTCCTCGTTTGGCGTAAACCAGCGTGGGCCCGAAGAAGCTCCGGACGGCCGCCACCCGCCCCGGGGTCGCCCAGTGCCTGACGCGCGCTTTCATCGACGACCCGTGCGCCTGGTGTGGCCGTGGCGGAGCAGAGGCCCCGTCCCGCCCATGGCCGGGCAGCACGAGCGGCAGCGACGTCGTGTCGGCGCCTGGCAGCACATCGCCGGAGATCGGGTAGGAGGAGATGGCCTGAACCTCATGCCCCCGGTCCACGAAGTACCGGATCCATTGGACAGCGATCGGGCTCCGAAGATCGGCGAGGAAGGTAAGCCTCATGCGACAGGTGTCACTGCGGAGACCGCGCACCGGGCCGCGGTCGCCATGGCCGCGGCCACCGTCTCCGGCCGGAAGGCTGCCCGGAGCCCGGACGGCACGACTGCGCCCTGTGCGCGCCTGGCCGCATCGACCAGGTCCCGTGGTGTGGCCGTCGGCATTACGGCCACGGCCTCACCTGCCGCTTGTTCAAGGTCCGGCAAGGAGCCCACACCGGGGCCCACCACGATGGGCCGGAGTCCGACCAGGGCCTCGCAGGCCACAAGCGGCCAGGGATCCCTCCGGCTGGGGATAAGTATCACGGCCGATTGCTCGAAGAGCCGTGCCTTTTCAGGCCCTTCGACAAAGCCGGCGTACTCCAGCCCAGGCAATTGGGCGGCGAGGGCGATCACGTCAGAACGCAAAGGACCATCGCCGGCCATGATCAGACGGGGGAACAACTGCAGGATCTGCGTGGCCGCGGCGAGGACGAGGTCCGCTCCCTTCCGTGGCGACAGTTCACCGATGAACAGGGCTGCGCCGTGGCCCGGTGGCTGTCCGACCGCCCGCAGGTCGGGGGCGTCCACCGAGTTGGGCGCATGGTGACAGGGAAGTGCGGGAGCCAGCTGGCGGACGAATGCCTCTGATTCAGCGCCGGGAACGATCGCGGCCGAGCATGCCCTCAGGAAGCGCCGCCGAACGGTGCTGCTGACGACGCCCCGGTGCAGCCCGGTGCGCTGCGAGCTCTCCACCCAGCCGACGAGCGGCACTCTCTGCCGCCGCGCCCAGCGCATAGCGGCCCAGCAAGCGTGGACGTCCCATCCGCCGAGCACGAGCGCCTGTGGCTTCAGATCGTCCAAGGTGGCACGGACACCGCGCGACACCTCCAATGTCCCGCGCCCGAGGTTGAGGCGGTGACCGGGGAGGACCACGACGCGGCAGCGCACCTCGGACCACTGGATGGTCCACCGCCGGTCAGGCGTCCGATCCTGTCGCGTCAGCACCAGCGTGAAGTCGCCGTCCAGTGCATCGCTCAGGCTATTGAACAGGGACACCCGGTAGGGGGCCAGCGATCGCTGGAACAGGGCGATCATGCCTGCCGGCCCGAGTCTGGCACCAGTACACCCGAGTTCGCCGCCAGTGACGAGTCCGTCACGGGACGGGCGGCGGCGAGGTATCGCACGATCTGGTGGAAGGTGAGAAGTCCGGCCGCCATGGCGCCGATAGCGCTGAGGCCGATGATCGCGGTGCCCAGCCGTTGGCGTCCCCAGCCCAGCAGTACGACGAAGAAGGCCGCACAGATGACCGCGCCTGCTTCCCTGAGCACCGGCTTGCCTCCTGTTCCCTCTGATCGGTGGTATGCGCTCAGCCTGCGCGCCACAGGCGCCGCCTCGAAGACAGCCGAGCAGGCCAGCGCGGCTACGGCGGCCCCGACCGTCGACCAGTGCGTGGCGGCGACGATCGCTACGGGAACCTGGAGGATCATGCTCGCGGCAAACCAGTACCGCAGTGAACCAATGCCGTTCTCTGACTGGATCTTGCGGTAAATAGGCCGGTACATGCTGCGGATGGTCTCAGTCAGGACGAAAACCAGGACGAGCCAGACGCCGTCCCCGTAACCGCGTCCGAAGACCACGCGCATCCCCTCCGGTCCGGCGGCCACGATAATAAAGGCCGCCGTGGCCCCGCCGGCCAGGGTCATCACGGAAAGCTGAGCCGCCAGGCGTGCGATGGCGCCCCGGGTTGTCGTGGCCGCCCGGCACAGGGACACCAGCAGGCTGTCGGAGAAGGGCGTGAAGAACCTCCGGACCAGGCTGCCCACTTTCCACGCCAGTCCATAAACGGCCGCTGCGGCGGGCCCCACCACATGGCCTACGACAGCGATGCCGATGGCCATGCTTATCAGCGGCACGAGGTCGATCGCCAGCACCCCGGTGGACTCATACCACAGCCGGGCCCACCAGGCGAGGGTACGGACGGCGACCGAATCGATGCGTGACCGCGGCCAGCGCCGGTACGCGACGAACATCAAGGCGATGTCAAAGGCGATCTCCACGGCCGTATAGCCAATGGCTACCGCGACTGCGGTTGCGAACCAGTACGCCGCCAGGACCGAAACAATAGTCCCCGCGACAGCCGGTCCAGCGCCGAAGATGCGTTCCAGATCCATACGGCCCTGGGTCAGCATGCGCAGCGTATATGGCTGAAACCTGAGGTTGACTCCCATCGCCACGATGACCAGAATCGCAGCCAGCACCGGCATCCTCGTATGTGACATATACGGGCTGAGCAGGCCTCCCGGCACCAGGCAGGCGACCAGCAGGGTCACGGTGAGGATGGCGCTGCTCACCCGGTAGAAAGCCGTCGCGCTCTGCAGGGTGGAAGCCCCGTGGGCATCGGCGCCATCCGTGATCCTGCGCAGGAAGACGAGTGACATCCCCATATCGGCCACCGTCGCCAGGGCTGACAGGGACAGCAGTTGCGTCCACAGCCCGAACTCGTCCTTGCTGAGCAAGCGCGTCAGCAAGGGCAAGGCGAGGATCGAGACGGCCAGTGCCCCTTGGGACCAGATCCAGGCTGCGATCGTGTTCGCGAACAGTTCACTCCGGGCTCGTGCTGGTGCTCTTATGACATGACGGCCGTGGGCTCTCACGGCGTAACCGAATGCCGCGACTTCCCGGTTCCAGGGGACCGGGAAAGGACTGGCGAGGGAGTTTCCGCCAGCACACGTGACCGTCGCCGACAGACCACAGCCGTCACGGCGAGGAGACCTGCGAATGAGGTGATCATGGGAGCAACAGCGCCACGGGTGAAGATGTCCAGCAGAACGGCTCCGCAGACCGCGGCGAACACGGCCTCCTGCAGAGTCGTCGCGCGGGCGAAGCGTCTGGAGATCAGTTCGATGAGCGCGCCCAGCAGCAACGAGCCAATCATGACGCCGGGTAGCCCGAAGTTGGCGTACATCTCGCCGAACTCGGGGAAAGCCAGCCCGGAATTGCCCGGGTCCATCACCGCCGTGACCTGGACGATGGCACCTTCGGGCTTGCTGGTCCACAGCCCACGGGGAGCGAGGAAGACCGCTGCCTCCACGTAGCTGGTCCCGCCCAGGTACGGAATCTGGCTTGGCACGGTGCTGGCCAGGCCAGCCAGCGGAAGGAAAAGGTCGTTTCCAGACCCGATCGATGCGGTGACGACGGTTCGCACAGTTATCTGGCGGCTGTCGGCGGCCCCCCGGGCCACTCCGACGAGCCCTCCGAACACCACGAGTACGAGCACGCCGACTACCACCAGTCGCCGTGGGGCACGGCTTCTCGTGCTGGTCTTTAGGTAGACGAGGCAGGCGGCGAGTGCGACGGCGAAGAAGCGTCCTCGTTGACCACCGCCCAGGAGCACAAAGGTGGCCACAGAGGCAAAGAGAACGCCCGGCCAGCGGCTTGACCCACCGCAGCCCCAGCGGAGAGGAAGCAGGACCAGCGCCAGCCCGGCCACGCTCTGCAGTGCCACCGTATACCCGAGATACCCGGTTGTTTCGCGCGCGAAGGTGCCGTAACCGTTCGCGGTCGTATACACGAAGAAGTTGCGCAGGCTCGCGCCGCCCAGGGCGCTGAGGGCGATGACGGCCAGCACTCCAACGCAGACCGACCACCGCGCTGCCCGGTCGAGACGAGACGGTGACAGTTGTGGAGACAGCGTGACGAGGCCCGGAACCGGCCAGAACGTTCGCGCCACGATCGCCCCCGCCAGCATTCCGCATTGGGCCAGGGTCGCAATCTCGAGGGCTCGGACGATACCGCCGCTGTAGTTGTTTCCGGCGATCGTGGTCAGACCGAATAGCTGTGCGTCGGTAGCCGGGACGATCACGAACAGGAGCATCGCCGCCATTACTGCCGCGAACAATATTGAGAAGGACGGCCTGGTCAGCGTCCACACCACGGCCGCGATCCACGACAACCACAGGATTATCAGCCAGGAGTCGCCGGCCGAGCCCAGCGCCTGCACCTTCACGATCGCGAGGCCAGCACCGGCCAATATAACGACGCACACACCGGCGATCCACCGGCTCATTCGATTCCCACCACCTTGCGAAGCGTCCGCCGGACATGCTCGATATCGCCATCGTGCAGTGACGGGTAGATTGGTACCGAGACGAGGTCCTGATACAGCCGATCAGACACGGGGAAATGGCCGCGTCCATCCCACTGGCGTGTAGGAACTGGCTGACTGAACCCGACTCCATCGGCCCGTCCATGCTCCACCGCGCCTGCCGCATCGCCCGGGACCGCGATCAGATATCGCCACCAGGTCCCAGACGAATTGTCCGGCGCGCGAAGGACCCGATGAGCTTCCTCTCCCAGCGTCTCGTCGTACAGTCGCGCGATATCCGCACGGCGGGTCACGAACTCCGCGAGCCGTGTTAGCTGCGTTGCAGCCAAAGCGCAGGCCATGTCGGGAATTTTCGCGTGAGGAACGGGCGCGTCGGGTGGCAGGTCCGATTCCGGGTCGGTCCATCTTCTTGCCGCCTCGACGTCCTCGGCGGATCCCACCACAGCCCCTCCCTCCCCTCCGCACAGCATCTTGGTGGCTGAAAAAGACATGACGACGAAGCGGCCGAACGCACCTACCGCACGTCCGAGCACGTGTCCGCCAACGCATGTCGTGGCGTCTTCGATCACAGCCAGCGGGGCGTCGGCGACCTCGGTCGCTGACGCCGCCGGAAGCCCGAACTGATGGATCAAAATCGCTACTTTGCACTGCCCGGCGAGTGATCTGAGGGTTCCGGGGGGGAACGACAAATCATCCGGGTCAGCATCGACCAGATAGGGGCGTCCTCCGGCCCGCACGACCGCGCGTTCGATCGATGCGCAGGCGAACGCCGGGATAGCCACCCGTTCGCCGACGACGTCCGCGACCCGAAGCGCCACCTCCAAAGCTGCCGATCCCGACGACACGGCCAGGGCCGCAGGACGCTGGAAGGCCGCTGCAAGGGCATTCTCGAATTCCCTGCTCGCTTCACCCCCCGCGCCCACCCAGCCACGATCTAGCGTCCCCAGGACAGCCAGCCGCTCCTCGCGACCCAACTGCGGCCTCGAGTGCGGGATCAGCATGCCGTACGCGCTATCAGCCGACATTCCGATCCAAAGACGCCTGGGACAAGATCCCCCGTGCCGTCGGGACTCCCGCATTGGCCAGGAGGTCGAGAATCGACGGGTCCGCCAATCCCCGCCGCGTCACGGGCGCCTTCCAGTCCTGCACCATGACGTCCACGCCCTCTTGCCGGAAGCGCTCCAGGGGCAGGTAGGACACTCCGGGTCGGCCTGAGATATAGGACGTCCCCCCGACCGCCTTGACCAGGTCGAGGACTAGGTCCCCTTTTGCCGAGTGCACATCGAGCTCAGAGCTGCGGACAACACGGGTGTCGGGCGCAAGAAGGCTTTGGCAGCCCTGAAACGTTCGCCAGCAGATTTCGGCTATCGTCTCCGCCTCGTGCTCATAGACCGCTTCCACCGTCGGCGCGACCGTGGCCCAGTGCGAGCGCTTGGCGTAGCAGTGGCGGATGGTCAGCATGTGCCGCCGCCATGCCGGCTGCACCCCGGCCTCGGACCACAGGACGAGTCTCGATCCCTTCAGGGGGAGGCGCAGGACCACCGGCCTCCCATCGGTCGCCTCGACCACCGTCCTGTCTTCCCACTTCGTGGCCGAGCGGGAGAACTTGACCGAGTCGAGCCAGATGTACACGTCACTCGCCAGGATGCGATTCCAGACGTGCGTCCGCGCCCAGTAGGTCGGCTGTAGAATGGACACCCTCACGACTGCGCACCGACCGTCAGCCGGAGCGCCCGGAAAGCCTCTGCGTACTCGAGCCCGGCGAAGACCCCACGAAGGCGGGCCCAGCTGGTGACCACCGCAGGATCGATGATCTGCCGGCCGGCCTGCGACCCGTTGTAATGACTGACCGCCGCCAGCTTTCTGTCCATGACTGTTGAGATGTCGACGTAGTAGTTGAGCTCGGCCTCGCGTCCGTCATAGGACCATGCCGATCCCGGATATTCGTAGGACAAGACCGCCTTGGCGACATATCCGGCCCGTGACAATGGCCGGGTGGCCGCCAGACCTGACTCGAACATCACCACGTGATCTTGGTGATACGAGGGGGAGGGAATGCAGACCGTGTCCGGGGTTTCGGCCGTGAGGATCTTCTCTACCTGCCCCACTAGCGCACGCCGGTCGAGAGAGAGCATCCTCGCTTCGTACTCCGGGCCATGCAAAACGACGAAGCGGAACCCGAGTTCGGTGGACACCTCATCGATCTCTATGCCCTTGTCGCGCGACTCCACGCCAAAGATCACGAGCGGGTCAGTCGCGCGGGCCAGCAGCCCACCGCACCCCAGGGTCTCATCGTCCATGTGCGGGGCGATCACTACCAAGTCAGCCACGGTCCTACCTCACCGTCTCTTCCTGTTCGGGACGTCCCCGCTGCCCCTAATGCTTGGCCACGGCAGCGGGGCCATCGAGCACGAGCACCCTGCCCCTCTCCTCAATGGGGAGAAATCCCATGCTCAGCAAGGAGTTTTTCAAGTCGGCCACGGTCACCGCCGCCCCCCCGTATGCCGTTTCGTGCAACTCGATAACCAGACGGCTGGCGCGAGTCAGGACGGGCTGGGCCGATAGAATCAATGCCGCTTCAGCCCCTTCGATGTCGCACACCAGGGCATAGTCGGCCCAGCCTCGGACGACTTCGGCGAGCTCGACAGCCGGAACGCGCAATTGTCGCCCCGGATCGGCTGCCGAGCCGATCCGAGAGCCGAGGTGAGAGCTTCCCAGCGTCAACGTGACCGACGCAGAACGGACGTCTGGGTCCGGCGGAACGGCACCGTGGATCGTTATCACCTTGGCGCCGGTCCGCTCCGCCGCCGCCGCGGTCGTGGCCTGCAACGTGGCCATAAGATTTGGGTTGGCTTCAACACATACCACTTCGGCGCCCGGTGCCACCACGTCGAGGATGTGCGCCCCGGTCACGCCGAGGCTCGCTCCCAGTTCCAGCACCCTGGAACATCCTCTGAGATACTTCCGGATAAATCGGATCTCGGCGCTCTCGTAGATGCCGAAAGCAAGTTGTGCTTTGACGACTTCAGTAAATTCCTGGGGAGAAGTGTCGATAATGACACCTTTGTTCCGGATTCGGTTCCTAGAGGCAGAGGAAATGAGGACGCCCAGGAAGGGGTTGGACAAGAATTTGCCTATGCGTACCTTAGACCGCCGGCCGGTTTCCCCTATCAGTGCCTCCGGCCAGCGGCTCATGATTCCCGCCACGCTCGCAGGCACATGTCGTTCGGAAGATAGGACCGATCCAACTCCAGATGCGACCAGTCGCACGCTGCCAGGAAGGAAATCAGCTCGTTGCCGTCGTAGTGGAGTCGTCCATCAGCCGGAGTGCACAGGACTGTGAGCGCTATGCCGCGCGTGCTCGCGTCCCACATTGCGGAGACAGCCTCCGCCGTCTGGGTCTTCGACCAGCCCTTGGCATAGTTGAAGGGGCCGGAAGCAACGACCCAGTCGTGATGCGTGAGTTCACCCACGCTTCCACACTGGAACGCACCATGCGGGCGTCGTTGCCGCGCGAGCGTGATAACCCCCTGCGACCAGTCCAGGCCTTCATAGCGCACGACGCTGGGTACGAGGTCGGCCAGCCGTCCGGTCCCGCAGCCGAACTCCAGAAGGGTGTCCCCTTCTTCGATAGGCAGCCGCAGAAGCGCCTTCAGCCTCCGTTCGTGACTCGCCGGTGATCCGCAGTCGGCAATGAGGTAGTCCGCTTCGCCCCCACTGGCATACGAATCCCACGCCTGTGGGCTGCTTTGGGTGAGCCACGGGGTGCTCCGTACCGGCGTAACAGTCTCTTCTGTGGTTACGCCACCGCGTCCGTCCACATCACTCATGAGCAGGTCCCTTAGCCGTCTCAGGCAATAGAAGCATTCCGGGCAGGAAGTGTGCTTCGTTCAGAAAGGCCGGACCGCCCATTACGTCCGATTTACAGACGATATGCGATTGGTTCCCTGGCGTCCGGTGAGTCTTTCGATTGAGTCGACAATGCTGCCACTATACATGGCCAGGCTACGTCTGGACGCTTCAGCAAAGCCTGCCGCTGAAAGCATTTCCAGCCGTGCCGGATCGTCGGCGAGCCCTTCGATCGCTTCGATGATCGCCTCGGGGCTCCGCGAGGGGATAATCATAGAACTCGCGGGGGCGCCGGCTTCCTCGGTCGCCACCACGGGAAGCCCGAGCGCGGCCGCTTCCAAGGTGACGAGGGCGCTTCCCTCCGATAGGGACGGAAAGAGCAGGACGTCGGCCCGGCGGAACTCTTCGAACAACTGTGAGCGGGGAACAGGACCGTGGACGGTTCCGACCTCCATGAGGCGCTGTACTCCCAGGGGCGTGAGATTGGCGGGGCCGAAAAATTCCATCTGCACCGGAAGGTTCGCTCTCTTGTGTAGCGCTTGGTAAATATATTGGACTCCCTTCTCTAGCATCAGCGTACCGGCGAATATCACGCGTAGGGCGCGGCGGTTCTCAGCCTTCCTGACTGTGCCCGCCGGTCGCGGTCCAATGATCGGGAAGGGAATGACGCGGAACTTAAGCGGATCTGCCCCGAATTCCTGCGAAATGCTTATGAGGTGCGGTGACGGCACCCAAACGAGATCGGCTGCCTGCCACTCGGCTTCCATGCGGTGGTCCCAGGGCCGAGATCTGGCCGCACGCTCCGGGGCCCATCCCGGGAAGCGGGCGAGCTCCTCCGCAGCCACGGCCCGCTCATAACGGAGGGGAGGGGAAACCTGCTCCATGATCCGGTACGCCCGGTCCTGGAAAAGCTCCAGACAGGAGGATTGGGTACCAACGACGGCCTCGGAACCGCATTGCCGGGCGATCGAGGAGAACATCTGGGTGAGCACCCCATCCACTGCTGTGGTGTCCCGCCCCGACAGCAGCAGGCGCCGCCGGACCCGAGCGGCGATCGACACCTGTGGGTGCCTATGGATGCGCTCTGCGGGAACCCCTCTGACGACACGATTTGCCACCCTCGGCCCGGCGACGCGCTCTAGGACGCGTGCGCCCCTTCCGGGGAGAAGGCATGCGTCTACGTGGGCGCTGCCCAACAGGGCTGCCGATTCGAGTGCTACAGCGCTCTGGAGGCCCATCCGGATGACCGGGGAAAAATAGTCGACAGCGAGTGTTGGCGCTTCGCCGGAGGACGCCCTCAAGGCTGGCCACCTTGCCGGGGTCGCGCGTTCTCCCCGGGGCCGGCCGGGCGCTCGAAGGTGAACAGGCGCAGAGGTGACGGTGTCGCCGCGTCCGGCGGCAGGTCCACGGTCAGCAGGCCCGCCTGCGCGGCTGCGGTGTGCCACCATCCGGCTGGATGACGTTGCCGAGAAATCCGCAGATAAGTCAGGTATCGGTCGGCGCGGGCCCAGTCACTGGTCAGGACTCGTATTGCCGGTATCCGGGCAGTCAACCCGGCCAGCCACTCCAGCCAGCGCACCGGGTGTGCGGGGTCGGGAACGGTGCACAGCATCACGCCGCCGGGGCGCAGCACCCGGGCGCATTCCCGCAACACCTCACCGGGGGAGTTGACGTACTCGAGCACGCTGGCCGCCATAACCGCATCGAACGTGGCCGTGCTGAACGGCAGCGTCCGCCAGTCCGGTGCTAGCCGGACGAGCTCGACCGAGGCTGTAGGGTCGCTGGCCGCCGCGCGGGCCAGCATGTTCGCCGAGATGTCGCACCCGGTGACCCGCAGTCCAGCCGCGGCCAGGTGGCGGGACAGTTCGCCGCTGCCGCAGCCGAGGTCTAGGACGCGGCCACCGGCTGCGACGCGGTAGCCGACCGCGTCCGCGAGCTGCGTCAGGCGGCCTGCGAGCCGGCCATGCGGAGCGTACTTCGCCGCCCACGTTGACGCCTTCTCGTCGAACAGTTGCTGCACCTGCTTCGGGTGCGCCGTCGCCTGGTCAGTCACGGCTGCTGGTCCCCGTCGCGGCCTGGATCGTGGCGCGCATCGTGGCCAGCATGATCTCGGTCGGCACGTCCGGGCCGCTGCCGACCGCCTGCCGGAATGCGGCTGCGGCCGCCCGGTGGCCCTTGTCCTGGCGGCCTTTCCAGACCGTCTTGCCGTCGGCCTGAACCGACCTGAAGTCGTCGATGATCACCCGCTGGGACCCGGCCTGGACTTCGATCCATTCCTTTCCGGCTACCGGGGCCGCGCTGCCGTAGGCGATTGCGGCCAGGGAGCCGTCGGCGAACCGCAATGAGACCACGACGTCGTCGCGGTGCTGGATTCCCGGGCCGCCACCCCCCGGGAGGCCCAGCACTTCTTCAATGGGCGCGCCGACCAGCACCTGCGCGGTGTCCACGAAATGGCACACCTCGCCGAGCAGCCGTCCACCGTGCCTCCGGTCGTGGTACCAGTGCCCGTCGGGCATCGGGCCAGCGGCGATCCGGTACACCACGAGCCTGGATGCCGAGATCCCGGCCAGCGAGCGCTGGGCGGCCAGCACGGCGGGGGACCACCGCCGGTTGAAGCCGACGGCCAGCTGGCGCTCCGACTCCCGCCACGCCTTCTCGACTCGATCCAGATCGGCCTCGGTCAGGGCGACCGGCTTCTCGCACCACACGTGCCGACTGGCCGTCAGGGCCCGCGCGCACAAGTCCGCGTGCGTGTCGTGCGGGGTGGCGACCACTACCGCCTCGACGGCCGGGTCATCGAGCAGCGCGTCCGCGCCCGGCACCGCCTTCTCGAAACCGTGCCGCTCGGCGGCCCGCCGGGCGGACAACCCGCTGGCCGAGGCCACCGCGACGAAATGATCGAATCCCGCGGCGCGGAAGGCGGGGAGGAGCGTGCCCGTGGAGAAAGCACCGGCCCCGGCCCAGCCGATGCCGGGGGAGGAGCTGGCCCGCGGTGAGTCCCTGAGCCGGACAGCGCCGTCCGGGGCTAGTCCGTCGGCGGTCGATCCGGCAGCGGCTGATCCCGCGGCATCCGCCTCCGGGTAGGTCAGCCGGATGGCCAGGTATGGCTCCGTGCGCCGTTCGATCAGCTGGTACGCAGCATCGGCCTCGGCAATGCCGAAGCTGTGCGTGACCAGGTCGGCGACCTGGAGCCGGCCGCCCGCGAGCAAGTCGAGGACCGCCTCGAAGTTACGGCCCTCCGTCCAGCGCACCTGGCCGGCCGGGAAGTCCACCCCCCAGGCCTCATAGGAGGGCTCGTAGCGCCCGGGGCCGTAGGAGCGCGCGAACCTCAGAGAAAGCTCGCGCTCGTAGAACGGAGTGCGGTTCAGCTGGAGGCCGACATCGCCCACGATCACGACTGCGGCCCGGTCCCGGCACAGCGCGGGCACCCGCATCACCGCGTCCGACGACCGGCCCGCCGCGCAGACCAGCACAGCGTCCGCGCCACGGCCCCGGGACCAGCTGAGCACCTGGTCCGTGGTCGCCTCCCCGGACTCGTCCAGGGCCAGCACGCCGGCGCTGTCCGCGACTCGGCGCGGGTGCTCCGCCGGGTCGATCCCGGCCACCTCGCAGCCGGCCGCGATGGCCAGCCGCGCGGCTAGCTGGCCGATCAGGCCCAGCCCCAGCACCACGACCTTCGATCCCGGGCCAACCTCGGCCAGCCGCAGGCCGTGCAGGGCGATTGCAGCGATCGTGGTGAACGCCGCGTCCTGGGCGGGCACGCCGTCCGGAACCCTGGCGCAGAGCAGGCCCGGCACCGCCTGGAATTCTGCGTGGCTCGCCTGGCCCGCCCCGCCGGTCGCTACCAGCTGGCCCGGCCGGACCTCGGTCACGGCGGCGCCGGCCTCGAGCACGATGCCGGCCGCCGAGTAGCCGAGCGGCAGGTCCTCGGCCAGCCGGCTGCGTACCGCCTGCCGGGTGGCCGCGAAGCCGTCCGCCCGGGCCTTGCGAACCACCTGGCGGACCAGGTCGGGCCGGGCTCGGGCCTTGGCCAGCAGGCTGGCCTGCGCCAGCGCCGTGACGGCGCGCTCCGTCCCCGGGGAGATCACCGACGCGACGGTGCGGACCAGCACCTGAGTCGGGTCGGGCACCGGGCGGGGCACGTCGAGCACCTCGACCGGTCCGCCGGCCAGTGGCTGCACGATCTGCTTCACTCTGTGCCCCCGATCGTGGTCCGGCCGCTCACCTCTGCGTGCTCCCGGCCACCGGCCGCCTGCTCCCGGCCACCGGCCTGCTGCCAGCTCGTGCTGATCTGCACGGGCAGCACGGTGGTGACCCGGCAGGCCAGGACCGGCGCCCCGACGGTGCGCGAGAATCCGCTGGCAACCTGGCCCGTCTCAGTGGCCAGGGTGATGGGCCCGGTCGCGCTGACCGTGACCCGGAATTCGCCGGCCGGCGAGGTCACCACGGCCCCTGCGCCGTTCAGTTGCAGCTCCGACCCGGGCGCCAGGTGCCACCGCACGACGGCCGCGTGCCGCCCGCGCCCGGTGACGTAGTCCTCGACCCGCAGCCCGGTTTCGGTGAGCATCCAGCGGCGCCGGTGAACCGGCCGGCCCGGCAGCCGCCGGTATCCGTCATGGACGGCCTCGGCGGTCAGCACCCCGCCGTGCGCAATGCAGGTCGCCAGGTCAGTGACCTGGGCCCGCCGGGCGGCCCGGAACGCGCCCCACACCTCGGTCGAATCGGCGCCGTCCACCTCGAGGGTGTTGTGCGCCGCGGTGGACCTCTCGTAGTTGCGCACCGGGCCCGGGGTGTAGGTGGACGTGCCGGTGTCCACCAGGAGCGGGATCCCTCCCACCTGCACCAGGCAGCTCAGTGTGTCGGCGTGGGCATGGGCCGGCAACTCATCCGGGCAGGGTGCGCCGACGTCGGCCAGCAGGCGCCAGCTCCCAGCCGCCGCCCGGACGAGGCCGCTGTCGGGCAGGACGAGCAGCGGCTCGGCCGGGGGCAGCCCCGGCCGCAGCGCGGCGACGAGCTCCGGGTCGACCGGGTATCCGTCGTTCAGCAGCGGAACCTGCCCGTCCGGGGCCAGCACGCAGCGCATCCAGGAGCGCATCCGGTCGATCGCGTCGAGAAGTTCCGGGGCGGGGACCTGACCGGTGCACCGGACGAGCTCCGCCACATCGACCAGGTCGGCCAGGACCTGGCAGTGGTAGGCGGGTGCCCGCTCGTAGTGCCCGCCGTCGGGCAGTACCTGCACCGCCAGCTGGCTGGTCAGCTGGTCCAGCGCCTGCCCTAGCCGGCGTGCGTCCCCGAAGAACACCGCCAGGCCCGCGAGCGCCTTGAGGTTCTTGATCAGGTGATTTCCGCCGACATCCAGTTCAAGGTTCCGGCGCAGGAAGCCGGCATGGGCGGACAGGTCGGCCATGAAGCTGGCCTCGATCTGGCTGCCGGCCACCAGGTCACGGTGCAGCCCGCAATAGGACCAGGCCCGCAGGGCCGCCGGATAGGGCAGCCAGGCGTCACCCCGGCCTGCTGCGACCTGTACGTGCCAGGACCGCCACATCGCGGCGAACCAGGCCCGGGCGTCCGCGCGGTCCGGCTCGCTGGCCAGCCGCCAGGCCCAGTCCCAGTAGTGCAGATGAAAGCGCCACAACGAGGGAGCACCCGCCTGCTCCCAGTCCGCCTGCTCCCAGTCGGCCGCGGTCCAGTGGGCCTCCGCCCAGTCCGCGTCGGCCGGGTCGCTCTGGTCGCCGGACGGGTCAGCCATGCTCGCGGGGCTGGTCAATACCCTGGTCATGCCGAGCAGTTCGATGCGTCCCTGGCGTAGCGCCCCGAACCCCGGCCAGTTCCGCCAGACGCGCGCGTCGAGCGGGCTGAACCGGGCCGGCCAGCCGGCCGCTGCGCCCGGGTCGGGGCCGGCCAGCAGCCAGTGCCGGGCGGGCGGAAAGCGGCGCAGGGCCGCGCGCTGGGCCCGGAGCCGGGCCCGCTGCGTGACCTGGCTGGGCTGCAGGTGCGCTGCGGTGCGTGCCAGCAGTGCGAACTCGCCCCGGTTCACTGCCCGAGCCCCTGGTTCGCCAGCCCCAGCGCGCCCGCCTCGACCAGGATGCCCTCGGTGAACGACCGGGGTGTATAGCCCAGGTCCCGGACGGCGTCGTCGATGGCGAACGACTTGTCCTCGGCCAGCCGCTGAAACTGCTCCGCCCGGATCCGCGGATGGGCGGCGAGCATCTCATAACAGCGCACGGCGGCAACCAGGGGACTCAGCGGCACCGGGACGAGCCGGGTGCGGCTGCCCACCGCCTGGGCCGAGATCCGCAGCATCTCGTCGAACCGGAGCGGCTCCGGGCCCGCGATGTCATAGGCGGTGCCCGCGGCCGCCGGCCGCTCCACCGCGCTGAGCACGGCGTCAGCCACATCGGCCACATGGACTGGCTGCTGGAGGTGACGGCCCCCGCCGGGCACAGGCAGCACGGGGACCCGCGCCAGCAGCACGAGCAGCCGGGACAGGTTCCGGTCACCGGGCGCGCCGTAGATCATGGTGGGGCGGAGGATCGTCCACTTCAGCCCGGACTCCCGGATCTGCTCCTCGGCCATCAGCCGGACGGCCCGGGACCGGGCCGGGAGCGTGGTAGTCACCGCCGTGGTCGAGACGAAAACGGAACGGTCGAGACCCGCCGACCGGGCGGCGGACACGATGGCCGGCGCGTGCCCGAAGCCCAGTGAGGCAACGTTCAGCAACGACGAGCACCGCGCGGAACTGAACACATCCGCGAGCCTGGCGGGATCGTCGAAGTCACCGGACAGTGGCTCGGCGCCGTGTCTCGCGACGGCGGCGGCGGCCGTGTCACTGCGGGCCAGGGCCACGACCTCGTGCCCGCGGCGCCTGGCCTCGTCCAGGACGTACCCGCCGAGGAAACCGCTGCCCCCGGTAACCAGCAGCCTCATAGCGTCCCGCCCGCGAAGTCCAGGATCTTGCGGTACTCGCGGGCCAGCGCGGCGCGGTCGTAGCACTGCTCGACGTGGGCCCGGCCTGCCCGGCCCATGGCCTGACGACGCTGCGGGCTGATGGCCAGCACGCGGATCGCGTCGGCCAGCGCCACGCTGTCCTCTGGAGTGACCACCAGGGCGCCGGCCTCGCGCAGAATCTGGCCGGCCTCGCCGGTGACCGAGCCGATCACGGCCTTCCCGGCTGCCAGGTACTCGAACATCTTGGACGGGATGAACGTCGCGAACAGCGGCACGTCCCGCAGTGGGACCAGGCAGATGTCGGCCGCGGCCAGCAGCGCCGGAACTTCGTCGTGCGGCACCCCGGGACGCAAGGTCACGTTCCGCAGGCCGAGGCTGGCGACCTTCCGCTCCAGCCGGGCCTTGTCCGCGCCCTCGCCCACGAACGCGAAGTGGACCGGGTGGGCGGCCAGCCGCGCGGCCGTATCGGCGATCCCGGGCAGGCCCTGGGAGATCCCGTGCGTGCCCAGGTAGAGCACGAGGCAGTTACCCGGCGACGCGCCCAGGGTGCTCCGCACCGCGGGATCGGGTCGCCTGGCGGGATCGAACCGGCCGGGGGAGGTTCCGTTGCGGATCGTATGTATTTTCCCGGGAGGCACGCCGCGGCTGATCAGGTTGTCCCGGAATCCCTCGCTGACCACGACGATTTCGTCCGCGGCCGCGTACGCCGCGAGTTCCAGGCGCTCCAGCAGGCCGATGACCCGCCGGTTGGTCAGCACGCCGAGTTCGGTGAAGATGGCCGGCCACAGGTC
>JAOPYP010000603.1 GCA_025964635.1 Actinomycetes bacterium
GTCATGAGCATGTCGCCGCGGCCGGTGACCCCGATGTGTGAGGTGCCCGGCAGGACGGCGAGCCGGCTGGGCGGCATGGGCGCCAGGTCGCCCAGCACTCCTCCTCCGAGCAGCCGGAACATCGCGACCGCATGCTCGGGTGTGACGATGTCGCTGTCGCCGATGATCAGCAGGATGGGGACGCTGATTGCGGAGACGGCCTGCTGGGTGATCTCGGGCAGTTCCATCGCCTGGACCTTGGCCAGCAGTCCCGGCCAGTTTCCCGGGTCGGGGGCCAGCGCCCGGTATTCCTGCTCGAAGGGAATCTGCAGGTCGCGTCCGGCCGCCTCGGCGGACTCCCCGGTTTCTGGCCCGCCGAACATGGCAGGGTGGAGGCCGCTCTTGTCGTAAGTCACCGACGCGAGCACGGCCTTGCGGACCACGCCGGGATGGGTGGTGATGATGTTCAGCACGATGCCCGCGCCGAGGCTGTAGCCGAACAGGTCGGCCTGGCCGATGCCCAGGCTGGCCAGCAGGGCCAGGGTGTCACCGGCCATCGCCTGGACCGACATGGGCCGGTCGATGTCGGCGGTCCGGCCATGTCCTTGCTGCTCCACGGTGATGACCTGCCGGGTTTGGGCCAGCCGGTCCGGCAGGGTCCCGAATGAGGTGCCGGTCGCGGAGATCGCGCCGTGCAGCAGCACCACCGGGACCTGCGCCGGATCTGATGTTCCGCGGATCTCGTAGAACATCTTCAGGCCGTTGATGTCGGCGTACACGGCCTGCCCCTCCTAGGCGGTCTCGGCCAGGACCGTGGAGACCCGGCCGAGGACCTCATCGACACTGTTGGTGACCATGGAGTGCATGGACTCATCGACGTCGAAGGTGTAGGCGATCTGCGTGCTGTCGTCCGGGGTGGAAGTCAGCGTGATCGCGGTGACCGCATCGCCGGGGACCGTCATCACCAGGCGGCCTGGCTCGGACACCTCGTCGTAACGGCCGGTCAGCGGGATCTCCTCACCCGTCGAGGAGACAACGGTCGCCTGCCAGGACCCTCCGGTCCGCACGTCCAGCACCGCCGTCCCTGGCTTGGCGGGCAGCCAGCCTTCGAAGTGGCTGGGCTGGGTGAGGACCTGCCAGACCTTCCCGCGCGGGCCCTTCAGGGTACGGGTGACGGTGAAATCGCTCATCGGGATCCTTCGTGTCGTTGGCTTTGCTGAGCCACGCCCCAGCTCGGGGCGCAGGAGCTACCGGTCAGGGATGCATGTCGACCCTGACAGGGATCGGTCCTGTTGATAAGGACCAGTCCGGTGGATAAATCTAGGACCAATTCTGCGGTGTCAGTCAGTTGCCGTCTGCGGCTGGACACCACTTCCTGACGGTGAGCACCCGCGTCCGCCTTGACCGCGCGCAGCCCGGCCCGGCCCGGTCCGGGTGCCTCCTCGCTCCGGCGACTCGGGGCACGGTAACTTTGACAAACAAGGGATTCCGGTCTTTTGGCCCGGTCACCCTGAAGACGAATTCGGCCCGATTTCCCTGGCGCAGAGTAGAAAGCCGTGAGAATGCGCTGGGCCGGTGAATTCCCTGGCCAACCACTGCCGATGCGATTACACTTCGGGGCGAGTCCACTCCTGCTTGGCGTGGACTGGCTTGTCCCGGGGGGGTGGCATGCCGGTGGCGCGACGAAGAGCCAGCGGCCTCGGTGCCCGTGCGGTGGCCGAGGCCTTCGGCCAGCCCCGCGCCGGCGACCCGGCCCATGATGCCGAATGCCAGAGACTGCTGGCCCAGCTGCGCAAGCAGTGCCCAGAACTGTTCCCGGCTCAGCCCCTGCCGCCAGGAAAGGCCGGACCGCCGCTGCCGGTGAGCAGCACCGACCTGCTGGCCCTCGCCCGCGCGGCCATCCGGGCCGCCAGCGGGCTGCCCCCGGCCCCGGCGGCCGGAGGTCCCCCGGTCGGCGGCGTCACCTGGGTGGACGGCGATCGCGAACTCTACGTGGCGGTCGACCAGGTCGACGTCAAGCTCGCGCCGGGTGCCATCTCGGTGACGATCCCGGTCCGCTGCGACCAGGCTGGCGCGGCCGAGGCGGACGTCAGCTTCGCGATCGGGCTGCCGGACCGGCCGCTGGGCCTGGTCGCGGCGGCCGAGGACCGGCCGCGCGGGCCCGCCGCCGTCATCGACGTCTGGGGTGACGCGCTGATCGCGCTGGCCTGGCAGTGCCTGCTCGACGTCGCATCCGGCGTCAGCGCCGCGAGCGGGTCAGACACCGCCGGGACCCCGTTAATCGCCTCAGCCCTGCACAGCGACGGGAAGACGCTGTCGGTCACGCCGCAGGCCCGGTTCGCCTTCGACGGCAGCAGTCTGAGTACGGCATGAGCCTCGGCGCTGCCGACCTGGGCAGCCTCGCCGACCTGGCCGCCGGGCTCGGGCTGCTCGATCCGCACGGCCAGCCCGACAGCAGCTGGTTCTCGGAGCCGGCGAGCCGGCTGAAATCCTGCATCTCCAATCCGGCCCAGCGCGCCGGGCTGCTGCGGTTCGTCGACGAGGTGATCGGCGGCGACAGCGCGACGACCGACGACCGCGGCCGCACCTGGCTGCCCGTGATCCAGCACGACCAGCCCCGGGTGGCGGTCTACGTCGTGGTCGATGCGGCGCCCGACGGCTGGGTCGTCCTCGGCGTGGGGGCGACGCTCGCCACGGCCGCCGGCCCCACACCAGCCGCCGACTTGCGCGTTCACGTCCCCGTCGTCGCGATCACCAAGGATGGGCACAGCCGGCCGGACGGTCCGTTGTTGCCGGGAACACCCGACGGGCTCGTCGAGATCTCGGTGCAGCTGACGTTCGCGACGCCGGCGCCCGGCGAGCCCGGCCTGCAGGGCGTGAGCCTGACCGCCGTCGTGCCGACCGCCGCCGGGCCGGGCGCGGCGATCAGCCTTGCGCTGCGCGGGCTCCAGCTCCCTGGAGCGGGGGCGCCGCAGGACCTGGCGCTCGACCTCAGCCACCCCGGGCAGCTCGCCACCAGCGCCCGCGACCTGCTGCTGGAGCTGGCCCGGCGGGAAGCGGAGAACGCGGGCCCGGTGGCCGGGCTGGCCGCGATGCTCGGACTGACCGGCGCCGTGCCGCCGCTGCCCTTTGACCAGTTCAGCCCGCACGCGATCGCCGCCTGGCTGGAAGGAGTGGTCGCCAGCGACCCGGCCCGCGCGGCCTTCCTCGCCGGCCTGGCCGATCTGCTGGGGACCGGAGCCGTCGACCCGGTGACCGGGGAGGTCACGCTGAGGCTCGGTGTCGCCGACGTGAGCCTGGGCCTCCGCAGCGCACCCGGCCCGGCCGGGCACCCGCTGGTGTCCCTGGTCGCGGAGCTGACCGTGGCGGCGACCGATGCCGACCTGCACGCCGAGGCCGAGCTGGCCCGGCTCGACCTGGGGACCGGCAGCGTGCTGGCCGTGCCCACGCTGGAGGTCGCGGCCCGGGCCGGCCAGCGGGGGACCTCCGGCGCGCCGCTCATCGCCACCGGCGACGTGACCGTCGCGGGGGTACGCGTGGGCTTCGCCCTGGACCAGGGGCGCCACCCCGCGTTCGTCCTCGCCGCGGACACCGTGCAGATTCTCGGCCACCAGTACGCCACCCTCGACCTGTCCACCCCGGATGCGATCGCCGCAACCGTCACCCAGGCGCTGGACGGTGTGCTCGCGGACATGCTGAGCCGCCTGGCCGGTACTCTCGGCGACGCGGTCGGGCTGCTGATCGGTGTCCGCGCCCCGCCGTCCGCGCCGACGCTCACCTCCCTGGACCTGGCCGGATTCCTCCGCGACCCGCTCGGCGCACTGGCGACGTACTGGACAGCCCTCATCGCGTCCCCGGCCGGGATGAGGGACGTGCTCGGCCTGCTCCGCGACCTGCTCGCCGACGCCACAGCGAGCTCGACCGCGATCGCCGGCACCGGCACGGCCGCCGATCCGTGGATCGTTCCTGTCGTCGGGCCGCTGAACCTGCTCGCCTGGCGTCCGGACGGCGCGGCGGGACAGCTCACCGCGGCCCTGTCGGCCGGCTACGCCGTCGCGACGCTGGGACAGGGCTGCACCAAGGTCGGGACGACCTTCACCGTCACCCTGGCCCACCTGGACCTTGCGGCCGGGCATGCGAGCCTGCTGCCCGGCGCGCGGGCGGCGCTGACGCTGACCGCGAGCGACGGCGGACCGATCGCACTGGACCTCGGGGGTGTGCTGCTCGAAGCGGCGAGCATCGGGCTCCAGGTCGCCTGGGCCGCCGGCACCGGACCCGGTTCCGGCCTGCACGCCGGCTTCGCCGCGCCCGGCCTCGCGCTGGACATCGACGGGACGACGGTACCGCTGCCGGTGCCGCAGGCCGCCTCCGACGGAACTGTGACGATGCCCGCGGAGGCCTGGACCTCACTAGAGGCCGCCCTCTCCCTGCTGGCCGCACGCTCACCGGCCTGGTGGCTGGCGAGCGTGGCCGAGCTGATGGGCTGGGGACCGGCCGCGACCGGCCCGTACCTGGCCCTGGCTGACCTGGTGGCCGACCCCGAGGCGGCGCTGCTCGGCTGGGCGCGCGGCCTGGCCGCCCCGGACGGCGGCGCCACACCGCACGCCATCGTGTCGCTGCTGGCCCGGTTCGCCGGCGGGCGGCACGGTGACTACGGGGCATATGCCGGGTCAGGCACGCCGGCCGACCCGTTCGTCGTCCCTCTCACGGGCACCGATCCGCTGGCCGCCCCCGCCCTGACCCTGTGGTGGGCGCCGTACGGGCCCTGGCCGGTGCCGGTCAGCAGCGCACCGGACGTGCTGCAGTCCTGGCGCCCCGGTCAGCCCGGGCTGTCCCCGGTCGCCCTGGGCGCCGCGCTCGCCAGCGAGGCGGCGGCCGATCCCGGTCTCGCCGACCTGCTCGCCGGGCGTCCCGAGCAGACCGCGGGGCTGGCGGCGCTGGCCGCCCGGCTGACCGGCAGTGACGGCCTGGTCGTCCCGCCGGCCACGGCGCCTGCCGGCATCACCGTCACGGCCGTGCCGGCGACGGCGGCCGG
>JAOPYP010000614.1 GCA_025964635.1 Actinomycetes bacterium
TGGGCGGCGGAGCTGGCCTGTACTTCCTGTTCCGCCTGGTCGTGCAGGCCGTCACTCCCGCCAGCATCAAGGTCCTGCCTGCCTTCTCTGTTGCTCTGCAGACGGCCGAACTCGGCGTATGCTTCAGCCTCTGGGCGCTCGTGATGGGCCTGATCTTCGGTCCCAGTCGGCTGAAGCTGGGCACTGCGGCTACGCGGATAGCCCGGACCGCGATTCTCGCGGTCGCCGCAATTGCCACCTACGTCATCTTCATGCGCTTCTTCGCGACGAAGGTCCTGCATTTCACCCCGCTGAGTGGCGACTACGGCGGCGACCCGCTCACCTGGATGGACTGGACGATTCTCGTGGTGCTCTGGTACGCGGTCGCCTTCGGCAAGTATGGGTCGACGAAAAGCAGGTGACCGGGTTGGCGGGCCGCGATGAGCGCTCTACAACGCGCGATGGGGGCAGCTGAGACCACGGCAGGCCCGCCGGACTCGTCGAGCACATTGCTCGGCGGAGGGGCCCGCAAGCCCGCCACGGGGTGCTGGACGTCCATGACCGCCATCAAGGTCGCAGATCACCGCGACTCCGGCCGGCTCTCGCCGTTCTGGCCGCCAGCACGCGGCTGCCGCCGGAGGGCCGACGCGCCCCCGGGTTGTGGTCGCTGCCACCGAAGTTCCGCTGCCCGGAGGCGGGCCAGCTTGCTGGGCTGGTGTTGGGGCGAGGCCGGAAAACTCAGCCGCTCCCGCATTCACGACCACCGCTGCGATCTCGGCGCTGGCTCCTTGCCTCAAGGCGAATGAGATTCTATTGTGCTCAATATCGGACAAACGTTGTCTGAAAAATTTCCGTGGTCTGCGGCCAGCGGAGATCTTCGGCCCGGTTATGTCGGTCATCGGCTACAACGGCGTCGATCAGGCGGCAGCGATCGCCACCCCTGGCAGCGAGGAGGCTGCTCATGCATCTGGGACAGATCGCGGCCGAGCAGCCCGGCCAGGCGGCGGTGATCATGGCTGGTTCGGGCCAGACGATCACCTTCGCCGAGCTGGACGCAGCCGCCAACCGGCTCGCGCACGTCTTGTACGGCGCCGGGCTGCGGCCCGGCGATCACATCGCGTTCATGCTGGAGAACCGGTGGGAGTTCCTGGCGATCGCCTGGGCGGCTCAGCGATCGGGCTTGTATTACACCCCGGTCAGCTCCCGGCTCCGGGCCGATGAGGCCGCCTACATCGTCGACGACTGCGGGGCGCAGGTCTTCATCGCCTCCCCGGCGGTGGCCGACATCGCGGTGAACCTGTCCGCCGTTACCCCCCAGGTCCGGTTGCGGCTCATGCTCGACTTGGCGGCCGAGGGTTTCACGTCCTACGAGGAGGTCACCGCCGCCGCTCCGGCCACGCCCTTGCCGGACGAGGCGGAGGGGGTGGAGATGCTGTACTCGTCGGGTACCACCGGGCGCCCCAAGGGGGTCAAACCGGAACTGCCGCTCACCCCGATGGGCACCCCGGATTCGCTCTACCGGCTGGTGTCGCTGCTATTCCCGCCGGACACCGACTCGGTCTACCTGTCCCCCGCGCCGCTCTATCATGCCGCGCCGCTGCGGTACTGCCTGGCCATGCAGCGGCATGGCGCGACGGTGGTGGTGATGGAGAAGTTCGACCCTGAGCGGGCGCTCGCCGCGATCGGGACCTACCGGGTCACCCACAGCCAGTGGGTGCCGACGATGTTCATCCGCATGCTGAAACTGCCCGCTGAGGACCGCGCCAACTGGGACCTGTCGAGCCTGCGGTATGCGGTGCACGCCGCTGCGCCATGCCCGATCCCGGTCAAGGAACAGATGATCGAATGGTGGGGGCCGGTCCTGCACGAGTACTACTCCGGTACCGAGGGGCTCTGTTTTACCTATGTTGACTCCGCCGACTGGCTGACCCACAAGGGAACCGTGGGCCGCTCGCTTATCGGCGAGCCACACGTCTGCGACGAGACCGGCGTGGAACTGCCGCCACGCACGATAGGGAGGCTCTACTTCTCCGGCGGCCCCTCGTTCGAGTACCACGATGACCCGGCCAAGACCGCCGCGTCCCGCGACCCGAGGGGGCGCGGATGGACCACCCTCGGTGATGTTGGCTATGTGGACGAGGACGGTTTCCTCTACCTCACCGACCGGGTCTCCCACATGATCATCAGCGGCGGGGTGAACATCTACCCGCAGGAGGCCGAGAACCTCCTTGCCGTCCACCCGAAGGTCGCTGACGTGGCTGTCATCGGCGTACCCGACCCCGACATGGGCGAGCAGGTCAAAGCGGTCGTGCAACCGGAAACGATGGCAGATGCTGGACCGGAGCTCGCGGCCGAGCTGATCGCTCACTGCCGCGACCACCTCGCCCACTACAAGTGCCCCCGGTCCGTCGACTTCCGCGCCGACCTGCCCCGCCACCCCACCGGCAAGCTCCTCAAGCGCGTGCTCCGCGACGAGTACGCCCGAGCCTCTGCCCGCAGCGGGCAGGAGATCGCTCGATGACCCTCACCGTGACTGAAGCGGGACTCACCCTCGCCGACCCGGCCGCGTACGCCGACGAGGGCCGGCTGCACGAGTCGCTCCGACTGCTGCGCCGCCAGGCCCCGGTCCACCGGGTCGAGGCGCCCGGGTTCGACCCGTTCTGGGCCATCACCCGGCACGCCGACATCATGGAGATCGAGCGGAACCACACGCTGTTCCACAATGCCCCCCGGCCGCTGCTGGCGACGGCTGAGATGGACGCCCTGCAGCGGCAGCGGGACGCTGACGGCACCGGCCTTCGCACCCTCATCCACATGGACGACCCGCAGCACCGGGTGGTACGGGCGATCGGCGCCGACTGGTTCAGGCCGAGGGCGATGCGGGCGATGGAAGAACGCGTCCAGGATCTCGCCCGGCACTATGTCGCCCGGATGAGCGAGTACAGCGGGGAGTGCGACTTCGCCACCCAGGTCGCCGGGCACTATCCGCTGTATGTGATCCTCTCTCTGCTCGGCCTGCCCGAATCGGACTTCCCCCGGCTGCTCAAGCTCACCCAGGAACTGTTTGGCGGCGATGACGATGAGTTCCGGCGCGGCAGCACGCCGGAAGAGCTGCTCGCGACCCTGCTGGACTTCTTCGCCTACTTCCAGGACATCACGAACGCGCGCCGGGCGACATCGACTGACGACCTGGCGTCGGCCATCGCCAACGCCCGCGTTGACGGCGCATTCCTCTCCGACATCGACATCGCCTCCTACTACGTCATCATCGCCACGGCGGGCCACGACACCACCAGCTCCACCATCTCCGGTGGCCTGCATGCCCTCGTCCAGCATCCGGGCGAGCTGGCCAGGCTGCGAGACGACCCCGACCTGCTGCCGACCGCCGTGGACGAGATGATCCGCTGGGTCACCCCGGTCAAGGAGTTCATGCGTACCGCCACCGCCGACACCCAGGTGGGCGGGGTCACCATCAAGGAGGGTGAGGCGGTACTGCTGTCCTATCCCTCGGGCAACCGCGACGAGGCGGTCTTCGCCGACCCGTTCCGCTTCGACGTCGGCCGCGACCCCAACAAGCATCTCGCGTTCGGGTTCGGCGTCCACTACTGCCTCGGCGCCGCGCTCGCCCGGATGGAGGCCCGTGCCCTGTTCGCCGAGCTGCTGCCCCGCCTGGAGTCCATCGAGCTCGCCGGGCAGGCCGAGTGGACGGCAACCACCTTCGTCGGCGGTCTCAAGCACCTCCCCATCAGCTACCGCCTGAAGGAATGACCGTCGCGCCATGCAAGACTCGAAGCCATGGGCTCAAGAGTCGGCGTGCGGGGACGACCTGCCGACCCCGGCATTGAGAACCGGGTGCTCACAGCCGCCCTCACCGTGTACGGGGAGGTCGGCTGGGCCGGATTCACCGTTGACGCTGTCGCCCGCCGCGCGCCGGTCGGCAAGGCGGCCCTCTACCGCCGCTGGCCGACCAAAGAGGACCTGCTCCTGGCCGCCCTCGAACGCCTGTCCGAACCACCGGATGACCAGGCGGACCTCACTGACCTGCGCGGCTGCCTGATAACTATCGCCGGGCAGGTCATCGCCATGTACGTCGGCCCCAAAGCCATGGTCCTGCCCCGCGTCCTCATCGAGGCCGGACAGTACCCCCCGCACTTCGACGACATGGTCCAGAACATCGTCCGGGCCCGCTTCACCACCGGCGAGTCCATCGTCCAGGCCGCCCTCGACCGCGGCGAACTCCCCCCCGGGACCTCCCCGGAGCTGATTGTCGACGCCATCATGGGCCGCGTCCTTCGTCTCATCGTGCTCACACCCGGCGCCCAGCGGCCGGCCATCCACGCTCAACGCGGTCAGCATGCCGCAGCCATCGCCGACTACGTCCTGCAAGCCGTCAGCCGCTATCCGCGCCCCGCCTGCTGACCGTTGTCATCACGCGGGACCACCGGGTGATGACAACGGTCAGCGAAATCCTCATGCGTGCCGGCGGGCAGGCCGGGAACAGCGCCATCCCGCCTGCGAGTCAGCCGGTCGGATTGATCTCGGTGTACCCGGCACCAGCCACCGGCTGGCCGTTGATGACGCCGTGCACGGCGGTATCGCCTTCCCAGTAGACGACGCCCTGGGTCGAGGCCAGGTTAAGCTCCGAATTGACCAGATCCGGCGAGACGGTCAAGTACCCGCCAGGCAGGGTCACCCGCCACCCGGAGCCGTAGGTGATGCCGGTCGCCGGACTGGTCCACGAGCCTGTGGTCGCCTCGCTGAATGCCGACGGGTCCAGGTTCGTGGTCTGGCCCTTGTCCACCCGGGTACCGAGGGTCTGCACGATCGCCCCGGACGCGTCGCGGATGAAGTAGAGCATGTACTGCTGCCCGTTGGACAACTGGATGCTGTGCCAGTCCCACCCGGCGCCACTGGCGAGATTAAACGCACCCCACTGGTGATCCATCCAGGACAGCCCGGTTACCTTCACCGGAACGCCATGGTCGGTGATCGTCCCACTGGTGTGCAGTGACGTCCACGAATAGTAGTCCGATGTGCCCAACGGCCCGAACGGGATGACACCGTTGCTGCCGTGCAGTGCGGCCGGCTCGGTGGTTTGCGTCTTGAGATCCATTGTGTATCCCGGTATATCGGCATGCAGCGTATCGCTGCCCGATCCCCCGCTCATCGTCCACTCCTGCGTGTGCAGCGAGAAGCTGTTGACCGCGTTAGGCACCGGGTAGGAATCCGGCCTCACGTCGTACTGGAACGTTCTGCGGGTAAGGTCGGTGACGGCGAAGTTCCCGAAATATACCGGTGGTTGCCCACTATTGAGGAACTTGAACGTCACGTACTCGAATCCGTAGGAATGCACGTGCCCCGCCGGGTCGACTCCCAACAGATGCCCGCTGAAGTACCACCATTCGTCCGGGGTCTGGTGCGGAGCCTCGTCCTGGGGGAGCTGCACGCCGCTCCCCTGGCTCGCGCCGGCCTGGGCAGTACCGGCACGGGCTGGCCCGGCCCCAACGCCCAGTAAAGCCAGAGCGGCCGCCGCACAGACTGAAAGCCACGGCGCAGCTCGACGACGAGCAGACATTCCCATGGTAGCCACCATCCGTCTCTGGTCACATTACTCCCGGAGCGGGAACATTGTGCCCATCACCGTACTGATGTACCCAACCCTCGTCAAGGCCGGCGGATCGCATCGCCGGACGGGGTGCAGGTCCTGAATGGGGTACGCGCCGGCCGCGCGCAGCCGGATGGCCCAGCAGCTGGCCTTGACACGGTAATCCGGGTTACCTAGCGTATCGAGCGTTCGCTAAGTAGCGTCAGCCGGTACGCCGGAGGCTGGAGGTCGGCATGGGCTCGGCAGTCATTGTGGACATCGTCAGGACTGCATCAGGCCGCGGCAAGCCCGGGGGCGCCCTGTCGGGCGTGCATCCAGTCCACCTGCTCAGCGCGACGCTGGCAGCCCTCATTGAGCGCACCGGGCTCGACCCCGCGCGCGTCGATGACGTAATCGCCGGATGCGTCGGCCAGGTCGGCGACCAAGCGGGCAACATCGGCCGGACTGCGTTGCTGACCGCCGGCTTCCCCGAGTCGGTCCCGGCCACCAGCGTGGACCGGCAGTGCGGATCATCGCAGCAGGCGCTGCACTTCGCCGCTCAAGGTGTCATCGCGGGCGCCTACGATATCGCCATCGCCTGCGGTGTCGAGTCGATGAGCAGGGTGCCGATGGGCATGTCCGCCACGGGCGGCAGCCCGTACGGCCCGCTGGCCGGGCGCTACCCCTCCGGTCTGGTCAGCCAGGGCGTTTCCGCCGAGATCATCGCCAGCCGCTGGAAGTTCGACCGGGCTGAACTCGATGAATTCTCCGCGCGGTCCCACCAGCGCGCGGCCACCGCGGCTGCTTCGGGCGGATTTGACAACGAGATCATCCCCGTCGAGGTCACCGCGGCGGACGGCACGACATCCGTGCACACCCGCGACCAGACCGTCCGCGGCTCCACCACCATCGACGGGCTGGCCAGCCTCAAGCCTTCCTTCTATGACGAGTCCGTCGCTGCGCGCTTCCCCGAGATCGGCTGGGTGATCACGCCGGGCAACTCGTCCCCGCTGACCGACGGCGCATCCGCGGCCCTGGTGATGAGCGAGGACATGGCGGCCACGCTGGGCCTCACCCCACGTGCTCGCTTCCGCACCTTCTCGGTCACCGGCAGCGACCCGCTGCTGATGCTGACCGGCGTCATCCCCGCCACTACGAAGGCACTGGCCAAGTCCGGCCTGACGATCGACGACATCGACACCTACGAGGTCAACGAGGCGTTCGCCCCGGTGCCGCTGGCCTGGACCCGGGAATTCAATGCGGACGCCAGCAAACTCAACCCGCGAGGGGGCGCGATCGCCCTGGGGCACCCGCTCGGCGGGTCCGGCACGCGCCTGATGGCGACGATGCTGAACCACCTGGAGGCGACCGGCGGCCGCTACGGCCTGCAAACCATGTGTGAGGGCGGCGGCATGGCCAACGCCACGATCATCGAGCGTATCTAGGCCGCAGCGTCGGAAGAGGACACCATGGACATCCCCGGGAAGGTCGCTATCGTCACCGGCGGCGCGTCGGGACTCGGCCTGGCGACCGTGCGCAAGCTGGCATTGGAGGGCGCGAAGGCTGTCATCCTCGATCTCCCGTCGTCGGAGGGGAAGAAGGTGGCCGAGGAGCTCGGGGCAGGCACAGCCTTCGTCGCGGCCGACGTCACCGACACCGGCCAAGTACAGGCCGCTGTCGACGCCGCTGTCAGGCTCGGCCCGCTCGCAGTCGCCGTCAACTGTGCCGGCATCGGCAACGCGTTCCGCGTGGTCGGCAAGGACGGGCCCTTTCCGCTCGACCGTTTCCGCAAGGTCATCGAGGTCAACCTGATCGGCACCTTTAACGTGATCCGGCTCGCTGCCGCGGCCATGATCGCCCAACCGGTCGAGGGCGAGGAGCGAGGCGTAATAGTCAACACCGCATCCGTCGCGGCGTTCGACGGGCAGATCGGCCAGTCGGCGTACTCCGCGTCGAAGGGCGGGATCGTTGGGATGACGCTGCCTATCGCGCGCGACCTCGCCCAGCATCGGATCCGGGTGAACACCATCGCTCCCGGGCTGTTCCTGACCCCGCTGTTCCAGCAGCTGAGCGATGAGGCGATCGCCTCGCTCGGGTCGCAGGTGCCCCATCCCAGCCGGCTCGGCAGCCCCGACGAGTACGCCGCGCTCGCCGCGCATATCGTGGCCAACCCGATGCTCAACGGTGAGGTGATCCGCCTCGACGGAGCGATCCGGATGGCACCACGCTGATGAGTGTCAATGC
>JAOPYP010000642.1 GCA_025964635.1 Actinomycetes bacterium
GCCGTGACCAGCGCCACGGCCGGGCCCGCGGCCGCGACCAGCGCGGCGGCCCGCAGCGAGCGCCTCTTCCACCGGCCAGCAACCATAGGGCCGTCCTCCTTGCGCAGGATGTGCTGGGGCGCGCGTCGGCTGTGCGCCCTGCCCTGGGAGACGCTCCCGCCGAGGGCAGATAACGAAAACCTGCCCCGCGACGCAGGATCCGCGCGACTGCGCCGCGGGGCTGGTCCGGCCGGCCGCCCGGGCGGCCGGCCTTCGGGGAGGGGGGCGGTCTGTCCCCGGCCTGGGTGTCCCAGGCCCGGGGTGTCCCAGGCCCGGGCTGCCCCCGCCTCGCGCACCCGCCAGCGCCAAAACACCCGCCCCGGCCGCCGCGGCGCGGGATCATGCGGCTGCGGGTTTCTGTTATCCGGCCCCGGTTTGCGGCGTCTCCCCTGTGGACGGGTCCGACCGCCCGCCACCGACGACGGGGAGGTGCCATGCACACGCCGCACAGCAGCGGTCCAGGGGTGCAGACGGTGATCGCCGCCCAGGCCGGGGACAGTGAGGCGCTCGACAGCCTGTTGTCCAGCTACCTGCCGCTGATCTACAACATCGTCGGCCGCGGACTCAGCGGCCACGCCGACGTGGACGACGTGGTGCAGGAAACCATGCTCCGGGCCGTGCGGGGCCTGGGTGACCTGCGCAATCCCGCCGCGTTCCGGTCCTGGCTGGTCGCGGTGGCTATCCGGCAGATGCGCGATCACTACCGGGCCCGGCAGGCCGGGCCGGCCGCCGACCTGACCGACGAGGTGGCCGACCCAGAAGCCGACTTCGTGGAGCTGACCATCCTCCGGCTCGGCCTGTCCAGCCAGCGCGAGGAAACCGCGCAGGCCACCCGCTGGCTCGACGCCGGAGACCGCGAACTGCTCGCGCTGTGGTGGCTGGAGGCCGCCGGGGAACTGGACCGCAGCGAGCTCGTCGCCGCGCTCGGGCTGCCCGCGACCCACGTCGCGGTGCGCATCGGCCGGATGAAGGAGCAGCTCACCATCTGCCGGGTGGTGGTCCGGGTGCTGCGGGCAGAACCGCCCTGTCCCGGCCTGGAGTTCACCACGGCGGACTGGGATGGGGTGCCCAGCCCGCTATGGCGCAAGCGGATCGCGCGGCACATCCGCGCGTGCCGGCGTTGCGGGGGGCAGGAGGCCGGGCTGATCCCGGCCGAGCGGCTGCTGGCCGGGCTGACCCTGGTCCCGCTGCCCGCCGCCTGGGCCTCACGGGCGGCCGCGATCCGCGTGGTCGGCACGGCCCGTGAGCTCAGCGGCCCCCACCCGCCCGGTGCGCGGACGGCCCGGCTTCACTCCGCGGGCCGCGGCCACCGGGTGCTGGGCCACCGGGTGCTGGGCCACCGGATGCTGGGCCACCGGGGACTGGGCCACCGGGGACTGGGCCGGGCCGCGGGCCATTCCCGCCACTCGGGGTTTCTGGGCAAGGCGGGCGGGACGGTGCAGGCCAAGCTAGTGGCCGCCTCGGTCGCGGCCAGCTGCGTGGTGGCCGGCGGGGCCGCCGTGGTCCACCTGCACGGGGCCCACCCGGCCGCGGCCACCCACCCGGCGCAGGCCGCCCCGGCGGCGCCCACGCCGCTCACCCAGGCCCTGGCCCGGCCGTCCCCGAAGCCGGTCCGCCACACCCACCCGCCCCGCAAGCCCGCGCCGCCGCCTCCAGCTGCTCCGGCCCGCAACGCCAAGAAGGGGGTGGCCGCCTGGGCGTTCACCGGCGCGGGGCAGGCGCTGGCCGAGTCGGGGGCGTCCTGGTATTACACCTGGTCCGCCACGCCTGCGGGAGGGATCACCAGCCCACGAGGTGTTCGTTTCGTGCCTTTGATCTGGGGCGCGGCGAACGTGAACGCCGGCACTCTCAGCCAGGTGCGCGGCGAGGGGCCGGACCTGCTCAGCTTCAACGAGCCGGACATGACCGGCCAGGCGAACATGACCCCGGCCCAGGCCCTCAGCCTGTGGCCGCAGCTGATGGCCACCGGGCTCAAGCTGGGCAGCCCCGCGGTCGCCACCGGCGGCGCCACTCCCGGCGGCTGGCTGGACCAGTTCATGTCCGGCGCCGCGGCCCGCGGCTACCGGGTCAACTTCATCACGCTGCACTGGTACGGCGCTGACTTCGCTACTGGTCCCGCGGTCAGCCAGCTGCGGAGCTACCTGCAGGCCGTGCACGCCCGCTACCACAAGCCCATCTGGCTGACCGAGTTCGCCCTGGCCAATTTCGGCGCCTCCCCGCAGACCCCGGGCCGGCGGCAGCAGGCCGCGTTCCTCACCGCCGCGACCGCGATGCTGCAGGGGCTGAGCTACGTGCAGCGCTACGCGTGGTTCGGGCTGGAGGCCACGCCGACCGACGGCAGCATGGGCCTGTTCCGCAGCGGGCCGGCGGCCACCACGGTCGGCCGCGCCTTTGAGGCGGCCGGCTGACGGGTCAGCCCAGCCCGCCCGCGCGGACGAGGCCCGTCTCGTAGGCGAACACCACGGCCTGGACCCGGTCGCGCAGCCCGAGCTTGGCCAGGACCCGGCCCACGTGCGTCTTCACGGTGGCTTCCGACACGAACAGCCGCTGGGCGATCTCGGCGTTGGACAGGCCCTGCGCCACGTGGGCCAGCACCTCGCGCTCCCGGCTGGTCAGCATGTCCAGCCCCGGCGGCGCGGGGGAGTTCTGCGCCGGGAAGAGCGGGGCGAACCGGTCGATCAGCCGGCGGGTAGTCGAGGGTGCGACGACCGCGTCCCCGGAGTGCACCGCCCGGATCGCGAACAGCAGCTCTTCCGGCGGGACGTCCTTGAGCAGGAAGCCGCTGGCCCCCGCCTTCAGCGCGGCATAGGCGTACTCGTCCAGGTCGAACGTGGTGAGCATCAGCACGCGTGGCCGGTCGCCGGCCGCGCAGATCTGCCGGGTCGTCTGAATGCCGTCCAGCCGCGGCATCCGCACGTCCATCACCACCACGTCGGCGGGCCGGGACTGGAGCAGCTGGGTCGCCTCCAGGCCGTCCCCGGCCTCGCCGACCACGCTCATGTCGTCCTGGGCGTCGAGCACCATGCGGAACCCGGTCCGGACCAGTTCCTGGTCATCGACCAGCATGATTGTGATGCCCTGTTTGCTTTGCGCCTCCAGGGCCCCGCCCACGTCCCCTTCCCCCCTCACTGGCGGCTCCTTCCCTCGTCGCTCGTGCTCTGCCCCCGGCTCGCATCCGGGGCGCCCTGAGGGCGCCTCCCCTCGCCGCTCGTTCCTCGCTCCTCGCTCCAGCCGGCGTCGGCGCCCGTCCGCTCGCTCACGCGGCACCGGCCTGCTGGGGCGGGGCCGGGGAGGCCTGGCCGGGCGGGGCGTCGTCCTGGCCGGGCGGGGCATCGTCCTGGCCGGCCGGGACCGCGCCGCGGACGACCGGGAGCCGGGCGGTGACCTGGTAGCCGCCGCCGGGGAGCGGGCCGGTGCGCAGGGTGCCGTTGTAGAGCGCCACCCGCTCCCGCATTCCGGTCAGCCCGTGACCGGCGCCGTCCGCCACGGTCGCGCCGCGGCCGTCGTCGGTGATCTGGAGCATCAGCACGTCCTCGCAGTAGCGCAGCAGGACCCGGGCGCTGGCCCGGGGGCCCCCGTGCTTGCGGGTGTTGGTCAGGGACTCCTGGATGATCCGGTAAGCCGCCAGCGCCAGCCCGCCGGGCAGCGGCCCGGGGACGCCCTGCACGGTGAAGGAGACGTCCAGCCCGCTGGCCCGGGTCTGCTCCAGCAGCTCGCCGAGCTGGCCGATGCCGGGCAGCGGCACCAGGCCCGTCGCGTCGTCGTCGCTGCGCAGTACCCCGAGCATGCGGCGCATCTCGGCCAGGGCCTGCCGTCCGGTGCTCGCGATCGCGCCGAGCGCCTGCCGGGCCCGTTCCGGCGAGCTGTCCAGGGCGTAGGACGCCCCGTCGGCCTGCACCACCATGACGCTGACGTTGTGCGCGATGACGTCGTGCAGCTCGCGGGCGATCCTGGCCCGCTCGGCGGCCGCGGCGATCTGGGCCTGCGCGTCGCGTTCGCGTTCCAGCCGCGCCGCGCGGTCCTCCAGCGAGGAGTAGTAGGCGCGCCGGTAGCGCACCGAATCGCCAAGCACCCACGCGATCAGCGAGGATCCCGCGAACATGATGAAGCCGATCATGACCCAGTGGGCCAGGCTGAGCTGCGACGACGGTGCCCACCGGGCCACCGCGGCCGCTGACCCGGCCAGGCAGATGGCCAGCCCGGCCAGGGATACCCGGCGCCGGCCGTACGCGGCCAGCGTGTAGAGCAGCACCACGATGACCAGGTCGATCGAGTTGACCTGGATGTCGAGCAGGACCTGGAGGGCGCCCACGGTGATCCCGATCGCGAAGGCGGCCACCGGGTGGTCGCGGCGGAAGACCAGCGGGATGACCAGCACCAGGGAGATCACGACGAGTTCGTACCGGCCGCCGGCGAGGGCGGGCGCCAGGCCGAGGATGCCGAGGGCGGCCGCGAGCACGCCGTCCACCAGCCGGGGATGACGGCGCAGCCAGAGATAGAAGGCGGCCACAGGTCAAGGGTACGGGGGCGTCCGCCGGCGGGGCGTCATCCTGCGGGAGGGCCCGGGGTCAGTCCCGCGGGTGAGGCGCCCGGCTGGGCCGCGCCCGGTGCGCGGGCCCGGCCCAGCCGGACTTGCCTTCCCCCCTTGCCCGGGGCGGGCACGGGATACCGCCCTGCCAGAGTCCCCCCGGAGAGTCCCAGGATGACGCGGCTAAGCGAATCCTTCGTGCACCCAACCCATACCGTGACCTCCCACGGCACGGACCCGCCTGCCGCAAGGGCAGGCTCCCCGGCGAGCCGCACCCGTGCTCGCCCCGGGCTGGGTCATAGCTAACCGTGTCGTGACGTCGTCCGCTATCCCCGGACTCCGGGATCCGGGTTGGGCCGCGGCGGGCCCTAGAATGCGCGTCACGAGACGGGTCGCCGCCGCGCGGTCCCGGGCTCGCTCACGTGATCCGAGGAACCGGGCAGGCAGGGAGCGATGGCGGTCGGGCAGGCCACATCCCCGGCGGCGCGCGTCAGCACGCCGTCCGGGCTGGTGGTCGGCATCCCTGAAGGCGGCCGCCTGGTGTTCGGCCGGGGCCCGGACGCCGACCTCACCATCGCGGCGGGCCGGGGGCTGTCCCGCCGGGCCGGGGTGATCAGCGCGGTCGGGGACGGCGTCTGGATCGCCAACATCAGCCGGACCCACGCGCTGTACACCGAGGGCGACGGGTACCGGATCAGGCTGCCCCGGATGGAGGACAACGGCGAGCCGTCCGGGGGCTGGTTCCTGCGGGCGGGGATGACCCTGGTCGGCTCCCGGGCCATGCTCGACGAAGGCCAGCCGCTCTGCGTGATGGTCGCCGGGCAGTCCGGCGGGTGGGACTCCTCGCCGGAGGGCACGCGGGTATGGCAGGACGGCGACGCCACCCTGCTCCCGCTGTACCTGGATCCGATGACGAAGATCTTCCTCGTGGCGCTCATGTGGTGCCGTCCCTGGCTGCTCGACCCGGCCGGGGCGACCCCGCTGCCGCGCACCCCCGAGATCGCCAAGGCAGCGCTGGAGGTGACCGGCGCCTACCACGAGCTGGAGCGCTTCGACACCGACCCGGCGTTCCGGGACCGCCTCTCGGCCCGGGTGGCCGAGCACATCAAGGTGCTCCGCCGCAAGATCACCGACCGCGGCCTGGTCCGCGCGGACACCAGGCTCTCCGACGAGGTGGTCGTCCGGGTCCTCATCGAGCACGGCATCATCACCGCGGCGGACCTCGGCCGGCTGAACGACCCGGCGTGGTGCTCCCGCCAGGAGGACCTGTGGTGGACTCAGGCGCCCTGAGGGCGGCTGAGCCCCGAGGGCGACGGCCGGGGCCCTGAGACCGGCGGCCGGGGCGCCGGCCGCGACGGCCCGCCCGGGCCCGAGGGTGACGGGGTGCCGCCGCCAGTCGGCCGGGGGCCGCCTGCGGGCGGCTGCGGGTGGACCTGGAACGTCGCGGTGGCCTGCCTGCCCCCGGCCCCGGTGACCAGGACGTGGTAGATGCCGGCCAGGATCGGCCCGCTGAAGAACGCGTGCCCCTGGTCGATCGCGTAGTTGAATGTCCCCTTCTGGTCCACGGTCGGCCGGAACGGCGCCACGTCGTGCCCGATCAGGTGCACGCGCACCCGGGTCAGGGGAACGAACCCGCTGCCGTGCACGACGAACGTGGTGTAGCCGTCGCCGTACGGCTGGCCCATCACTAGTTCCGGCTTCGTGCTCGTCCCGCTGGGCGGCGTGGCCGGGGGCGGGCCGGGGTCCGCCGGCGGCGCGGCGGGCACCGCCGGGAACGTCGCGGTGGCCGTGGCGGTCGC
>JAOPYP010000652.1 GCA_025964635.1 Actinomycetes bacterium
GGCCGTTGAGGTACTAGGATGTCCAAGTATTATGCGGCGCTTCGTATCCGTCATGAGCGGCCGTAGCGGGGCCTGATCAGGGCAGGCCGGCCACCCGCTGCGGGAAGCGGTGCTGGCCGTGAGTCCGCCCGAGGGAATCTCATCACAGCGTGCCCGGAACCCGGGGCTGACGCGCACCGCGGCCCACCCGGTCAGCGGGACGCGAGCCACCGGCCCGGCCCCGCGCGGTGAGCCGCCAGCAACGCGTCAGGAGACCGCGTCGTGTACGACATGTATCCATGGAACCAGCCACCTGCGGATCGTGGCCCGGCTGGCCGTCCAGCCACCCGGCCCGGATCCGGCCGCCGGGCCGCCCGGCTCCCCAGGACCGCCCGCCCCGCCCCCGCCGCTCCCGCCACCCTGGCCCTTCAGATGGCCCTGGACCGGCGTGATAACGGCGGACAGTCAGCGGCCGCGGCCGGCCAGTAAGGTACGCGCATGGCATCTTCAGCGATCAAACTGGCCGTCATCGGCGGGGACGGCATTGGCCCGGAGGTCGTGACCGAGGCGCTCAAGGTCCTCCAGGCCGCGAACGTGGGTATCGACGCCACCACCTACGACCTCGGCGCGCAGCGCTGGCACCGTACGGGGGAGACGCTGCCCGATTCGGTGCTGGGGGAGATCCGGGCCCAGGACGCGCTCCTGCTCGGCGCGGTCGGCGACCCGACCGTGCCCAGCGGCGTGCTCGAGCGCGGACTGCTCCTGCGGCTCCGCTTCGAGTTGGACCAGTACGTCAACCTGCGCCCGGTCCGGCTGTACCCGGGCGTGGCCACGCCGCTGGCCAGCATCCTGCCCGGGGCGATCAACATGCTGGTCGTCCGGGAAGGCACCGAGGGGCCCTACGCGGGGGCGGGCGGCGTGCTGCGCAAGGGCACGCCCGACGAGGTGGCCACCCAGGAGAGCCTGAACACCGCGTTCGGGGTGCGCCGGGTGGCCCGGTACGCGTTCGAGCGGGCCGCCGAGCGGCCCGCCCAGAAGCTGACCCTCGTGCACAAGACCAACGTGCTCGCCTACGCCGGGGACCTGTGGCAGCGCACGGTCGATGCGCTGGCCAAGGAGTTCAGCTCGATCGCGGTGGACTACTGCCACGTGGACGCCGCGACCATGTACTTCGTCAGCCAGCCGGACCGCTTCGACGTGGTCGTGACCGATAACCTGTTCGGTGACATCCTCACCGACCTGGGCGCCGCGGTCGCCGGCGGCATCGGCCTCGCCGCGAGCGGGAACATCAACCCGGAGCGGGATGCCCCGAGCATGTTCGAGCCGGTGCACGGCAGCGCCCCCGACATCGCCGGCAAGCAGAAGGCCGACCCGACCGCGGCCATCCTGTCCGCGGCCATGCTGTGCGATCACCTGGGCCTGACCACCGAGGCGGCCCGCATCGAGCAGGCCGTGGCCGACGACCTGGTCGAGCGGCAGGGGGCCTGGGCGGCGCGGGTCACACCCGAGATCGGCGACGACATCGCCGCGCGGGTAGCCGGATAGCAGGTCCGCGGGCCGACCCGGCCCCGGGCTAGGTGGGGCGCGCCAGCAGCGCGCGGCGATCAGAAGAACAACTGAAATGACCAGCAACTGGGCACAACGACCCTGCGTACCGTGATGCTACGTACGGCTACTCTGCGTGCATAGACACTGCGCCGTGGCGGCCTGTCGTGGGCCGCCGCGGCCGGGGCAACGGCGCTCCGCCCGCTGGGTGCGGCCGCGCCGGGTAAGAGGAAGGACCCTGTCATGACGGCAAGCCCGAGCACCGAGATCGCTTTCGACGTCCGCGCCAGCGCCGATCCTGTTCCCCCGGCGGAACGCGAGCGTGTCCTGGCGAGCCCGGGGTTCGGGGAAGTATTCACGGACCACATGGTCACGCTCCACTGGACGCGGGAGCGGGGCTGGCATGACGGCCTGGTGCAGCCGTACGGGCCGCTCATGCTCGAACCGGCCACGGCCGTGTTCCACTACGCCCAGGAAATTTTCGAGGGGCTGAAGGCCTACCGTCAGGGTGGCGGCCCCATCGTGGCGTTCCGGCCCAGCGCCAACGCGGCCCGGTTCAAGCGGTCCGCGGCCCGGCTGGCCATGCCGGAACTGCCCGAGGCGGCGTTCCTGCGCTCCATCGAGCTCCTGGTCAGCCAGGACCGGGACTGGGTCCCCACGGCCGAAGGGCACAGCCTGTACCTGCGGCCCTTCATGATCGCCACCCAGCGGGGGCTGGGCGTGAACCATCCCTCATCCTCCTACCAGTACACGGTGATCGCGTCACCGGCGGCGGCCTACTTCAAGGGCGGGGTCCGGCCGGTTTCGGTCTGGCTGTCCGAGGACTACACCCGCGCCGCGCCCGGCGGCACCGGCGAGGCGAAGTGCGGTGGCAACTACGCGGCCGCCTTCGCCGGGCAGATCCAGGCCGTGGAGAGCGGCTGCGACCAGGTGGTCTGGCTGGACGCGGTGGAGCGGCGGTGGGTCGAGGAAATGGGCGGGATGAACCTGTTCTTCGTCTACGGTTCCGGCCCGGGCGCGCGGATCATGACCCCGGCGCTGACCGGGACCATGCTGCCGGGCATTACCCGCGACTCGCTGCTCAAGCTCGGCCCGGATCTCGGCTTCCCGACCGAGGAGGACCGGATCTCCGCCGATCAGTGGCGCGAGGAATGTGCCTCCGGGGAGCTGACCGAAGTGTTCGCCTGCGGGACCGCGGCGGTGATCACCCCGGTGGGCAAGGTCAAGAGTGCCGACGGTGAATGGATGATCGGGGATGGTACCCCGGGCCCCGTGACAATGCGCCTCCGCGAGGAGCTGGCCGGTATCCAGTACGGCCAGCGGCCTGACCCTTACGGCTGGGTTCACAAGATCTGCTGAGCTGTGGGGCGGGGTCCGTACCGTGTGCGCTGGCCCTGGTTGGCGCCCGGGTCCGCCTGGCGCGGCCGGCGCGGGCGTGCTTCTTCCGCACGCCCTGGGGGTCCCTGGGGGAGGTCTGAAAAAAGCTCCAAAACGGAAGCAACGTTTGGCGGCTTAGAGGGTCTTAATAGGGTGAGCGCGTTTTGTCCTCGCCTGGGAGGCCCGTGGTGGATCGCCGTGTAGTCCGGCGGGGAGTGCCCTTCGCCGTTTTAGGTGTGTGCCTGGCTATGGCCGCGGGCTGGAGCGGCCCGGCGTCAGCGGCGGCGGCGGCACGGGCCGCCCGGCCGCCCGCCAGCCCGGCTGGCGGGGCGGCGGGGTCGGTGGCCCTGCTGGTTAACGGGGACCGGGTCGCGGTGTCGGCCACAGCGCATGGGCGCGGCACGGCGGTGGTCCATGCGGTGAGCAAGGGCCTGGCCGGGGCGAGTCTCGGCCTCAGCCTGGGTGGCCACCACTACGTGGTCCCGGCGGCGGCCCTGCCCTATGTGGGCCACGGACTGGACTGGAGCCTGTTCGATGTCGCGGCGCTGGCCGCGAAGGAGAAGGCGGGGCGGCTGCCGGTCAGGATCAGCTACGGGACGCGGCGGCATGCCCTTCCGGGAGTGACAGTGACGGGGTCCGGCGGCGGCGTGGCCTCCGGATACCTGACCGCCGCGTCGGCCCGGGTGTTCGGGGCCGCGCTGGTGCGGCAGTTCCAGGCGGATCATCCGCACGGCAGCTACGGCCGCGATGGGATGTTCGCGGGCGGGGAGTCGGTCGCGCTGGCCGGGTCGGCTGCCGCCCCCGCCCGCCCGGATCTGCCGATGCATGTGCTGACCGTGACCGCGACGGACATGTCCGGCCACGCCGACACCGGGGATCTCGTGTTCGTCGTCAACCAGGACAACAGCGCCCTGTTCGGCGACCCGTACCAGTCGATGAACGACTTCTACCAGGGCAGCACGAAGTTCAGCGTGCCCGCGGGGAACTACCTCGCGCTCGGCATGTTCTTCGACCCGTCGGGCGCGACGCGGCTCGTGGTGCTGCCGCACGTCACCGTGCCGTCCACCGGGCCCGGCAGCACGGTTCCCATGGCCGCGAGCGCGGCCAGCAGCCAGATCAGCTTCGCGACCCCGCAACCGGCGAAGGTCACCGACGTCCAGGCGACGCTGCTGATCCAGTCCGCGGCGGGCAGTGGGGCCGCGTTCAGTTTCGACAACGGCAACCTGCCGCTCTACCTCAGCCCGACATCCTCAGCGCCGCCGGTCGGCCAGCTCGACCTGGCCGTGAACGGGCTGCTCAGCTCGCCGTCCGCGGCGGCGTCCCCGTATCAGTACAACCTGGTGCACGGGGACACCAGCGGGGTTATCCCGGCGCAGCACTACACCGTCCAGGCCAGCAGCCTGGCCACGTTGCACGAACGGTTCTTCCAGGCCGGGAAGGCCAAGGGCGGGGACTTCCGGATCGCGATCTACCCCTGGGAGGGTGGCTACTTCACCTCCATCTACCCGCAGGCGCTGCCGTACCAGCGGACCGTGTACGCGAGCGGTGACCCGGCCGCGCTGTGGGCCGCCCAGTACTGGCAGGACTACCAGAACCTGGCGGGCGGCCAGTCGGCCGCGCTGGAGCAGTACGCCGCGGGGCAGGCGATCCCCGAGGACTGGAACGCCGTCCCGTTGCACATGGGCACCAACATGGACCTGACCGGCGCGGCCAACGCGTTCATCGCGATCCCGTCGGCAAGCCGCTCCGGAAACACGCTCGTCCTGGACGTCACCCCGTTCAGCGACAACCAGCCCGGGCATCTCGGGTCCGGCTTCCAGAGCGGGATCTTCGGCGCGAGCGGCACGGTCACGGGCAGCTATGAGATCGACCAGAACGGGAAGAAGATCGCGGGCGGTAACGCGGTGAAAGCCGCGCAGGGCGGGCCGGCCCTGTTCACCCGGGTCACGCTGGGCGCGAAGCCGTCGTTGATCAAGTTGGCCGTCAGCGCCTCGAGAACGGGGCGCGTGTACGGGATGAGCACCTCCAGCCGCACGGTCTGGACCTGGCCCTCAGCCAAGCAGGCTGGCGCGGTGCTGCCGGCCGGGTGGATCTGCCCGGACACCAAGGCCTGCGCGGTCCAGCCCCTGATGACCCTGCGGTACGCGGTGCCCGGCCTGGGCCTGGGCGAGTCGGCGGCGCCCGGTCGGCAGGTGCTGGACTTCACCGCCGGGCACCTGCAACTGGCCCCCGCGGCAGCGATCAAGGACGCCACCCTGCAGGTGTCGCAGGACGGCGGGAAGACGTGGCGCCCGGTGGCCCTCACCCCCTCCGGCCCGGGCTCGTTCCGCGCGTCCTTCAGCGACCGGGCGGCCGGTGCGGTGTCGTTGCGGGTCACCGCCAGCGATTCAGCGGGGGGCACGATCCGCGAGACCATCCTGTCCGCCTACAAGGTCTCCTAACCGGAAGCACGGAGCGGCACATCATGAGGATCTCAGTGTCTCCCGCCGCCTCCTGGCTGCGCCGGACCGGCCGGGCGGCGGGGGCCGTCGCTGGTGCGGCCGCCCTGACCGGGGGCGTCATCGCCGCGGGCACGCCGAGCGTGAGCGCCGGGACCGCCGCGGCGGCCG
>JAOPYP010000654.1 GCA_025964635.1 Actinomycetes bacterium
GCCTGCGCCCGCGTCCGCCGGCACCCGCACCGGGAGCGCGGCCGGCCCGGCGCACCGTGCCGCCGGGCCGCTGGCTCGGCCGCCGTTTGGCGGGAACGTTCGTGTCGTCATGCCCGGCTGGCTGCCCGCCGATTCCCGCGAGGTGCCCGCGGTCATCGCGGCCAAGAACTTCCTGCTCGCGTTCCTCTATGCGGAGTACCGGGGAAACCAGGACGACCGCTGGACCGGCTATGTCTCTGGGGAGGTCCTCGGCGCGCTCAAGGCAAATCTCAGCGGGCCCAGCGTGACCACGGAATCGTTCACCGGGACCATCTTGTTCTCCCACATGCGCGCCTACCCGGACCCCACCACGTCGGGCGCCGTAGACGTCTCGGAGTGTTTCGACAACTCCAGGTCACACAATACCGACCTGGCCACCGGGAAGATCGTCGCCGACCGGGTTCCCGCCAGCCAGCACTACTATATGAATACGGACGTGATGGCCAAGACTAATGGCCGCTGGACTGTGATATCTGTCTATCCAGTCGTTTACTATCCGCAGGCGCAGGAGTGCAAGCCATGATCCGGCGATCCGTGGTCACGGTCTTCGTCCTCGCCGGATTACTCGCTCCGTGCTGGCTGGCTGGCCCGGTCAGCGCCGGATCAGGCGTCGGCTGCACCGGCAACACCTGCTCCGTCCTGCTGAGCAGCCTGATCACGCTGAAGGGGGACGTGGGGAACGGAGGCGTCCACGTCCAGCTCCCGGTCACGCCGCCGCCCTGCCTGTGGCAGCCGATCGGCGATACCACCACCGGGAGCACCCTCATCATCCAGCAGTTCGGCAGCGCTGTCCCGGGGACACCCTTCGGCGTATTCCGGTCGGTGCAGCAGGCCAGGACGCTGCTCAAAGCCAAGCCGGTACCGCCCGGCACCTGGTGGCAGCTGCCGGTCAACCCGGCGGCGTCGAAGGCGGCCCAGCGCCAGTGCTACACGCTGCCGCTGTTCGACTTCACCGTGCCGGGCCAGGCCCCGCCCACCCCGCCGGTGCCGCTGCAGACGCTCGCCGACTACGCCTACAACCACATGGCGATTCCCGCGCCCACGCTGACCGTGAATCCGGCTGGCCGCGGCTACGTCAACCTGGCCACCTACGTGTGGGGACAGACACGGCCGGTGAGCCCGGCCACGGGCCGCCCCGGCAGCTACGAGGTGACCGCGACGCTGGGCGGCGAAAGTGTGAGCGTGTGGGCCCAGCCCGCGGCGAAGGGCGCGTTCTCGGTCACCGCGAACGGGCCGGGGACGCCGTACTCGGCGTGCGGCCCGGACGGCTCGCGGTACCGGGTCGGCCACGCGCCGGCCAGCGCCGGGGCAGGCACCCCGCCCGACTGCGGGGTGCTCTGGCAGGCCCCGGTGGCCGGGGCGTCCGTCAGCGCCACCGTCACCTGGTCGGTCACCTGGGGTGCGGGCGTACGCCAGGGACCCGGGCCGAACCTGCTGCCGCCCATCCAGATGACCGGCCGGACGCCGCCCTTCCCGGTGGCGGAGATCCAGAGCATCAACGGCGGCTAGGCCGAGCCGCCGTTCCTGCGGACCCCGGGGCTGTTGACCACCGGGCCGCAAACCACGGGGCCCGCGAACCCGGGCCGATCAACCAGAGGGCCGATGAACCAGGGCAGCCGGTGAGCATGGCGGACGGCGTCACCGTCGCTGCCGCGGCGGCGGCCGGGCTGCTCGCGGGGCGGGCGGCCAGCAGGCACACTGCCCGTCTGCTGGCCGCCCCATACCCGCCCGCTCGACACCCGCCCGCTCAACACCCGGCCGCCTCACACCCGCCCGCTCGACACCCGGCCGCCTCCCACCCGCCCGGCCCGCAGCCGGCCGGGCCGTCCCCGGGGGATGCACCGCCGGGCGGACGGCGGACCCAGTGGGCCCTGATCCTGGGCACCGCGCTGGCCTGCGCGGTCATGGCGCTGCGCTTCGGGCCGAACCCGATGCTCCCCGCGTTCTGCTACCTGGCCGGGATTGGGGTGCCGCTCGCCGTGATCGATACGAGGTACCGGCGGCTGCCTGACGCGCTGACCCTGCCCTCCTACCCGATCGCCCTGGCCCTCCTCGGGGTCGCCGCGCTGCTGCTGCCCGGCGGTGGCCGCCAGTTCCTCACCGCCGGGCTCGGCCTGGCCGTGGCCCTGGCATTCTTCGTGCTCCAGGTGATCATCTACCCGGCGGGCCTCGGCTGGGGGGACGTGAAGCTGTCCGGCCTCCTCGGCCTGTACCTGGGCTGGCTCGGGCCCGGCGCGCTGGCCGCCGGGCTGTTCCTCGGGTACCTGTTCGCCGCCGTCACCGGGCTGGGCCTCATCGCCGCCCGGCGCGCGTCCCGGAAGTCGCATCTCGCGTTCGGCCCGTTCCTGCTGGCCGGCGCGCTCGCTGCCGTCCTGCTGACGGGATGAAGGGTCTCATTGCTGATCCAGATCACCGGCTGCGGCCGCCGCGCCAGCGCGCTCGGCCCGGACCCGCTGTTCGAGTCGCCAGTGTGCGCCGCCGCCGGTCGAGCGCTGGCTGCGCCAGTGGAACGACTCACGACGGATGCCGGAGAAGATCCAGCGAACGAGGTCGTCACCCTCGGCCTGTTCCATGACGATCTCGTCGTCGATCTGGCGGGCGTACATGTGGATGAGATGGCCGTGGGCGGTGCCATGGAAGGTGAAGCGCCACAGTTGGAGGCCCGGATCCCAGATCCGCACGCATAGGCCGCATTCCTGATCTGCGGCCCGCGGGGCGCCAGCGAGGGTGTCGCGGCCGGGTACCTGCCATACGTCGATCACCGCGCGCCCGTCCAGGGCGTAGCCGAACTCCCATGCCCCAGTGGCGTGGGAGGCCGGTGATCCGTCGGGCGGGTAGTAGGTGATGTGTGTGTTCCATAGTCCGGCGAGCTGGCCGAACTGCTCGATCTGCGCGGCGTACGCCGCGGCCGGCCGGTTCGCCAGCAGCGTGATCATGTGTTCGCCTTCCCGGCTATCGGGGAGGCGAGCGTGGCAAGCGCGGAGGCGAGGCAGTCGACGATCCGCGGCGCGTACTCGCCGGCCGGGTCCAGGTCCGGGTCGTAGCTCGTGACGCCGAGACCGGCTACGCGGCCGCTGGCGATCAGGGGCGACAAGAGCTGGCCGAGCTGATCGAAGGTGAGACCTGGCGAGCCCGGTGTATCCACCGCGGGCAGCTCGCTGTGGTCCAGCACGTCGAGATCGACATGAAGCCAGACCCGGTCGAGGCCCTGGTGCCGCAGGTGCCCGAGCGCGCGGCCGGCCACCTCGGCGGTGCCGTCCCGCAGGACATCCTGAACGGGCCACCGGGCTATCGGCCGGTCCAGCGAGCCGGGCCCGGTCTCCGCCGGTTCCCGGTCGCCGATCTGGATCACATCGTCGTCGTTCACCAGCGGCTTGCCCACCACTGGCCAGTGGGTGAGCAGAAGTTCGCCGCGGCCAGTGGCCAGCGCGAGGTCCATGCCGGCCGCCGAGCCCAGGCGGGACCCGGCGTCGTAGTTGCCGGGATGGTAGAAGTCGCGGTGGCCGTCGACGTGCAGCAGGCCGCAGCGCCCGGCCCGGCGGGCGCCAGCCAGGCAACCCAGCAGGATGCTGCAGTCTCCGCCGGCCACGACCACGAACCGCGGCGCGGCGAGGGCGCTGGCGACCGCATCCGCGAGCCTCAATGCGTGCTCACGGATCGTGATCCCGTTGCGGATCCGGGTACCCGGCTGCGCCCGGGACTCGTAACTGGGGCGGGGCAGCTCAACGATCCGGGTGGCGTTGAGGCGGCGATCGAGCCCCTCCGACAGCAGCACGCCCGGCGCCCGCCACGCGCCGGGTTCACGACCGGGCGCAGGCGGCCGCAGACCGAGATTCGACGGCGCCGCCACCACCTCGACAAGCCCAGGCGACGGCGCCCTGGCGCCAGCCGCCGCAGCCTGGCTGCCCGCCGCCGCGGCCGATCCCATCCAGTTCCCCCTTCGTGTTCCCCCTCCGGGCCGGCGACATCCGCCGCCGGACCCTCAACCGGTTAAAATGCTTACACCAGTTGATAGATCCGTCAACCGGATAACAAGGTTTTAGAGGTTAGCGTGATCCAGGAACACACGTTCCAGCCCCGTGACCTGATCGCCGGCCACCTCGCGCTGGACCTGGTGAACACGGTCACCGCCCGCAACGCCGAGCCCGCCGACTGGCTCACCGGGTACCCGCGGCTCCTGCAGTGGGCGAGCCTGACCGGCGAGTTCGATCCCGGCACGCTGCGGGGGCTGGGCCGCCTCAGCGCCGACGCCCCGGAAGCCGCGGCGACCGCGCTGGACGTGACCCGGGAGCTGCGCGAGGCGGTGCACGACGTGACCACCGCGATCATCAGAAACGAGGCGCCGTCGGCGGACGGGCTGCGGAGCATCGAACGGACCTGGAAGGACGCGGTCAGGGACGCGGAGATCACTCTCGTGGCCGGCAGCGCACGGCTGCAGCTCACGGTCGACACATCCGGGCTGGCCTACCTCAACCACGAACTGGCCCTGCGCTCGCTCGAACTGCTTCAGGCCCTTCCGCACGGGCGTACCCGCATCTGCCCAGGCCCGCGCTGCGGCTGGCTGTTCATCGACCACTCCAGAGGCGGCCAGCGCCGCTGGTGTGACATGGCCACCTGCGGCAACGCCGCCAAGACGACCAGGCACTACCGGCGGAAGCGGCAACCGATCACGTCGACCTGGCCCTGACCTGGCTCAGCGGCCGGGCTGCGACCAGAGACGCGCTACCTCGGCGGCGGCCCGCTGCCCCTGCGCGTACCCGGCCTGCGCGGCGGGACCGCGAACTCCCGGATCCAGCGGGTTGATCCCGATGGCGGCGACGGATTCCTCGTCGGGCGTGAGCACCTGGACCCGGACGGCCCCGGCTTCGGCTCCCTGCGTCAGCCCGGCGACCTGGTCCTCCAGGGACGGGTCGGCCATCGGCGCCAGGATGAGCACCCGCTGGTAGCCGGCGGCCAGGTCGGCGTTGACCGCGGAGCGCGTACCCCCGTCGATGTAGCGGCCCCCGCCGATGGTGACCGGCGGCCAGATACCCGGGATGGCGCAGCTGGCCGCCACCGCGTCCACGAGATCCGCGCCGGAGTCCTGGTCGAACAGGCGGACGTCACCGGTCTGCGCCTCGACCGCGACCACGATGAGCTTGCGGGACGGCCAGGAGTGCCGCGGCAGCCGGCCAGCGATCACCGCGCGCCGCTCGGCCTCGGGCACGGTTTCCACCGCGAGCGCCTGCTGGCCGACCGCGCGGCGCAGGCCGGCCGGGTCGGGATACTCCGGCGGCAGCTTCTCCCAGGACTCCATAAGCTCGATGACCCGCCCGAGGTCCGGGGACAGCTCGGCGGACTGCAGCGCGGGCACGGTCTGCCGGTCGAACAGGTCCGTCACCGGCAGCCCGCTGCCCACCTGGGCAGCCACCGTAGCGCCGGCCGACGTGCCCAGCAGGAAGTCGGCCGTCGTGGCGTCGGCGCCGCCCGCGGCCAGCCCGGCCAGCACACCGGTCTCCCAGGCGATCCCGGACAGCCCGCCGCCGCCCAGGACGAGGGCACGCTTCGCCGCCGGCTCGTGCTCTGCCATTACCAGGAACCTCCCGTGGTTACAGGCTGACGCCGACCAGCACCGGCTCGCTGGCCAGCTCAACCCCGAAGAGGTCACGGACGCGGTCGCGGATCTCCCGGGCCAGGCCGACCACGCCGGCGGTGCTGGCGCCTCCCGCGTTGACCAGGGCCAGCGTGTGCTTGGTGGAGATGTGCGCCGGCGGTCCCGGCGAGCTCCCGCCCGGGCGGCCAGCACCCGGATAGCCCTTGTGGAACCCGGCCTGCCCGATCAGCCACGCGGCGGGCACCTTCACCTGGCCCGGGCCGGCCGGGAACTGCGGGATGGGGACGCCAGGCCCGGACCGCTCGTCCACCACCCGGCGCAGCATCGCGAACTGCCCGGCGTCCAGGACAGGGTTGGTGAAGAACGATCCCGCGCTGCGGCTGTCCGGGTCACCGGGATCGAGCACCATGCCCTTGCCGCGGCGCAACCGGAGCACGGCCGCGCGAACGTCGCCCAGCGGGGCGCGGCTGCCCTTGTCAGCCCGGCCCGGGTCCGGCCTGCCCTGGTCCGGCCTGCCCGGGTCCGGGCGGGCTGCTTCCAGGCCCAGGACCCCGGCCAGTTCGGCGTAGCGGACCGGCCTGGACAGCCGGTCGGCAGTCAGCTGGACGGTCACCCCCAGCACCACGAACCGGCCGGTCACCGCGGGAGCAGCGATGCTGCGCTTGAAGGCGCTGGTCCGGTAGCCGAATCCGCAGTCGGCTGCGGCCAGTTCCACCACGCCGGACGTGGCCCGGTCATACACCCGGACCCTGGTGATGGTGTCGGCCACTTCCTGGCCGTAGGCCCCGACGTTCTGGATGGGCGTCGCGCCCGTGAGCCCGGGGATGCCCGACAGGCATTCCAGCCCGGCCAGGTCGGCGGTCACGCAGGACGCGACGACCGTGTCCCACTCCTCGCCCGCCGCGACGGTCACCATCACCGGCGCGCCCGGCTCGGCCTGCCGCGGGCCCGCCTCGTCCGGCCCAGCCTGACCACGGCCAGCCTGACCGGGGCCAGTCTTACCCGGGCCGGCCTCATCATGCCCCGCCGTCCGGTGGATGCCCTTGGTGGCCACCTGGATCACGGTGCCGGGAAACCCGTCGTCGGCGATGACCAGGTTGCTGCCGCCGCCCAGTACCAGCAGCGGCTCGCCGCGCTGGTCAGCGTCCCGGACCGCAGCGATGATCTCGTCGTCGGTGCCGGCTACCACGAAACGGCGGGCGGGACCGCCCAGGCCGAGAGTGGTGAAGCGGGACAGTTTGACCTGCTCGCGGACGTTAGCCATGGGCGGCGTCAGGGCAGCCGGACCACCGCGCGGGACCGGGTGAGCACCTTGGCCCCGCCCGACCGGGCGGTCAGCGCTACCGCGACCCGGTTGTCGTCCAGCTTCTCCTCGATGGTCCCGGTGACCTCGATGCTCACGAAGCCGTCGTCGTCAGGCACGACGACCGGGGCGGAGAACCGGACGCCGAACTCGGTCATGGCCCCGGGATCGCCGGCCCAGTCCGTGACGTACCGTGCCGCCTGGGCCATGGTGAACATGCCGTGTGCGATGACGTCAGGCAGGCCCACCGCCCGGGCGATCCGCTCATTCCAGTGGATGACGTTGAAGTCACCGGACGCGCCGCAGTACTTGACCAGATTCAGCCTGGCCACGGGATAGCTGGCCGGCGGAAGCTCCCCACCTGCCTCGACGTCTGCGTACTTGACCACCGCACTCACTCCGCCTCACCTGCCGTGCCGCGTTCCACCAGCGTCGAGTAAGCCGTGCACACCTGCTCACCGGCCACGGTCCGGACCTCGGTCCGGGTGGTCATCACCACGTTACGGCCGAGCGTCTTGATGGTCTCAATGGTGGACTGCGCGGTGACCACATCGCCGGCGCGCAGGGGCCGGGCATAGCTGAAGCGCTGCTCGCCGTGGACCACCAGGGCGTAGTTGATGCCGAGACCGGGGTCGGCGATCGCCTGCCCGGACGCGGCCATGGTCACCACGATCGGGAACGTGGGCGGGGCGATCACGTCCGGGTAGCCGGCCGCTGTGGCCGCGTCCCGGTCCCGGTACACCGGGTTGGGGTCACCGATCGCGTCGGCGAACTCCGCGATCTTGACCCGGCTGACCTCGTAGGGCTCCGTGGCCGGGAATGTCCGGCCGGCGTAGTCCTTGCTGACGGCCACGCTGGAGTTAGCGGGTCTCGCGGTGCGGCCGGTGGCAGCGGCAGTTCGGGCAGTACTTCTTCAGCTCGAGCCGGTCCGGGTCGTTGCGCCGGTTCTTCTTGGTGATGTAGTTGCGGTGCTTGCACTCCTGGCAGGCCAGGGTGATCTTGGGCCTGACGTCGGTGGCAGCCACGATGGAGTGCCTTTCTCTGGGATGGGCAAAGTTCGGACAGACCTACTGTAAGGACCGTGGCCTGCTAAGCGCAGCCACAGCCACGGCACAGAGGGCCATCTGGACAGACAACAGCCCGCGGCCAGGCACCATTCCCGGGCCGCGGACAGCAGCACGCACCCACCCGCGCACCGCGTGACCGGGAGCCGGACCGCGGTGCCGGGCGGAACGAACTGGTAGCGGAGGCCGGACTTGAACCGGCGACACAGCGATTATGAGCCGCTTGCTCTGCCTGACTGAGCTACTCCGCCTCATGGCCGCCAAGCGCCCATAGCTTACAGCGACTCACCGGCGGACCGGGTAATCGGCCCGGATCCCGGCCATCTGCGCCGGGGTGCGGCGACGTAGCTGGCGGGTGACGTGGATGCGGCGAATTCGCCTGCCCGGGCTGGTTGGCCGGCCGCGTCGCGGGAAGGCAGCCTGCCATGCGGAGGGGACGACGATGACAGCGCCAGAGAGTGAGACCAGGGATCCGGGCTGGCTGGCCGGGCGGGTAGCGCTGGTCACCGGCGCGAGCGGCGGGATCGGCGGTTCGGTCGCGCGCCGGCTCGCGGCGGCCGGGGCCGCGGTGGCGCTCGGCTACGGAAGCCGCGGTGACGCCGCCATGCGGATCGCCGCGCAGATCACCTCGGCGGGTGGCCGGGCCGCCGCCCTGGGCGCTGACCTGGGTGACCCGGCCGGTCCCGCCGAGCTGGCCGGGGCGGCCGAGGACACCCTCGGCCCGGTGGACGTCCTGGTCAGCAACGCGGGTATGGGCGGCACCAAGCCCCTCGACGAGGTGACCGCCGCCGACTTCGACGCGATGATCGCGGTGAACCTGCGCGCCCCGTTCCTGCTGGCCCAGCGGATCCTGCCGGGCATGGCGGACCGGGGCTTCGGCCGGATCCTGTTCGTGTCGTCGGTGGCCGCGTTCACGGGCGGGATCGTGGGCCCGCACTACGCGGCGTCCAAGGCCGGGCTGAACGGGCTCACCCACTTCCTGGCCAGCCGGTACGCGCAGGCCGGGGTCACCGTGAACGGCCTGGCCCCGGCCCTGATCACCGAGACGGGGATGCTGCCCGGCGATCCGGAGGAGCTGCGCCGGCAGATCCCCGTCGGCCGCCTGGGCCGGCCGGAGGAGGTCTCGGACCTGGCCCTGGCCATGCTGCGCAACGCCTACCTCACCAACCAGGTGATCTCACTCGACGGTGGCATGTACCCGCGCTAGCGAAATCGCCGGATCTCCTGCCGTGGCCCGCTCCCCGCGGGGGACAGTGGGCCGCCGTCAGCCATCCGGAGCAGCGCGAAGAGAGTCAGTGGCGGCCACGCCCAGCACGACCACCGCCGCGCACACGCTGAGGACCAGCGCTGACACGAACGGGGCGAGCCCGCCTAGCGCGGCGAGGACCGCGGCCCCGCCGATCCGGGTCCACGACACCCGGCCCCAGACCACGGCCTTGAACGCGGCGTGGCCCAGCAGGAACAGGGCCGGGCCGCCGAGCACCATCGCGGATACTGCCGGGCTCCCCACCGCGCCGGGGCGGCGCAGCACGAGCTGGTCCCCCGCCGCCACCACGATGATCCCGGCGACCATCACCGGGTGGATGAGGTGATACGCGGAGCGGCCGAGCCGCCCGGGATCGGCGGAGCTGGCGATGACCTGCGCGCTCTCCTCCGCGCTGCGGTGGAAGTACAGCCACCACAGCCCGACGCTGGTGCTGAACGCGGCCAGGAACGCGATGATCTCCGGCGCGGTGACCGCGGGCAGCGCGGACAGCGCGGCCCCGATCACCACGATCGACTCGCCCAGCGCGATGAGGATGAACGCCTGGCAGCGCTCGGCGAAGTGATTACCTTCGATGGTCCAGTCCCGGGTTTCCGACCGGCCCAGCCCCGGCGTGTAGAAGCCCGCCAGGCCGCCGAGCACGTCGACGGTGACCGCGGCCAGCCAGAGCAGCTCGCGAGCACGCCCGCCCACCAGCCCGCCCGCCACCGCGAACGCGCCGCTCACCAGGCACCAGGCCAGGATGCGCTGGAAGTTGCGCTGCAGCCGCTGCCCGCGCAGCCCGGCCACCGCGAACCCGCTCCGGCCGATCTGCATGAGTGCGTACGCGCCGCCCACGGCCAGCCCCCGCCCCGCGAACGCGAACGGCAGGGCGGCGGACATGACCAGGCTGACCAGGGCCAGCCCGAGCAGCATCAGCCGGACCGGGATCCGCTCCGGATCCAGCCAGTTGGTGACCCAGGTGGTGTAGGCCCAGACCAGCCACACCATGCCCAGCAGCAGCAGGGCCTGCAGCGCGCCCCCGGCGGTGCGGTGATCGATCAGGTAATGGGACAGCTGGGTGACCGCGAACACGTAGACCAGGTCGAAGAACAGCTCGACGTTGGTCACCCGGGCGCTCGCCCCCTGCGGGCGGAGCAGGTTCCCGGGCCGGTCCGGGCGGGTGCCGCTCAGCATCCGGCCATTATGACGAGCCGCGCCGGGATCATGACGGACGGCCCGCGCGATCATGACGGGGCGGTCCGCGGGACTCCGGCTCCATCCTGGTGATCATGGCCCGCGGGACGGTGCGATGAGTGCGGGGTGGACCGCTGCGCGTCGGGCGATCCGAGCGCCCTGGAGATCCCCCGTCCCGCCGCCCGGACCGCCGCCGCCAGGGCGCCCGGCTGGGCTCCATCGGCGTGCACCACCAGCGACAGCGCCGCGACCACCCGGTCCCCGGTCCCCCGGATGGGCACCCCCACAGACAGGGAGTCCATGGTGACCTGGCCGTCGCTGACCGCATAGCCCCGCTGGCGCACCTCGGCCAGGACCCGGCGCAGGTGGGCCGGGCTGCCGATCGTCTTGGGTGTCCAGCGTTCCAGGGACCCGCCCAGGACCTGCTCCTGGACGTCGGCCGGGGCGTACGCCAGCAGCACCAGCCCGACGCCGGTGGCATGCAGCGCGAAGCGGCCACCGACCCGGGTCAGCACCCGAACCGCGTCGCGGCCGGCCAGCCGCTCCACGAACACCAGCTCCAGGCCGTCCCGGACGGCCAGCTGGACGTTCTCGTGCGTCGCCTCGTAGAGGTCCTCCATGTACGGCAGCGCGACCTCCCGCAACCCCAGGCTCCTAGGGGCAAGCGAGGCGATCTCCCAGAGGTGCAGGCCGATGTGGTAGGAGCCCGACGCACTCCGCTCCAGTGCCCCCCAGGTGGCCAGGTCACGGACCAGGCGGTGGGTGGTGCTCAGCGGCAGCCCGCTGCGCCGGCTGATCTCGGACAGGGTCAGCTCCGCGTGACCGGCCTGGAAGGTGCCCAGCACGTCCAGGAGCCTGCTGCTGAGCGAGCGCGGCGGTACCCGGGCTTCCTCACCCATCCCGCACCCCCTGGATGGCGTCGTGATCCATTATCACCAGCTGGAGGCGGGCCACGTCGCTGTCCCCGGGTCCGCCGATGGTCAGATGTCCAGGACCAGCCTGGGGGTCAGCGACCGCGAGACACAGATCATCATGGTGTCCGCGGCCGCCCGCTCGGCCGGGGACAGGACCGAGTCCCGGTGCTCCGGGACGCCCGCGAGCACGGCGGTCTCACAGGTCCCGCAGGTCCCCTCGGTACAGGAGGAGAGGACCGGGACACCCGCCGCGTCCACCACATCCAGGATGGACCGGCCCGGCGGCACGGTCAGGGTCAGCCCGGCCCGGGCCAGCTCAATCTCGAAGCCCGGCCCGGACGGAGCCCCGGAGGCCGCCGGGGAGAAGCGCTCGGCGTGCAGCGCCCCGGCGGGCCAGCCGGCACAGCAGGCCTGGAGCGCGTCCAGCAGCGGAGCGGGCCCGCAGCCGTACACCAGCGTGCCGGGCTCCGGCTGGGCGAGGAGGCCGGGCAGGTCCAGCAGGCCGGTCTCGTCCTGGGGACGGATCCGCACCCGGCCCGGGTACCGGGCCTCCAGTTCGGCGAGGAACGCCATGGACGCGGCGGTGCGCCCGCCATAGGTCAGCGTCCACGGCCGGGCGGCGGCGTCCGCCGCGGCCAGCATGGGAACGATCGGCGTGATGCCGATGCCGCCCGCGATGAACAGGTAGCGGTCTGCGGGCTCGAGCCGGAAATGGTTACGTGGCCCGCGGGCCCGGACCCGGGATCCGGCGCTGACCGCGTCGTGAACATGCGCCGATCCGCCCCGGCCGGCGGGCTCACGGAGCACCGCGATCCGCCAGCCGCCCCGGTCAGCGGGATCGCCGCACAGCGAGAACTGGCGGATGAGGCCGGGCCCCAGGAGCAGGTCAATATGGGCGCCGGGTGCCCAGCCGGGCAGCGCCGCCCCGGCCGGGTCCCGCAGGTCGAGCGTGATCACGCCGTCGGCCACGGCGGCGCGGCGCGCCACGACCAGGTCGAGCTCAGGCTCCCCGGCCGGCATCACGCGGTCCCGGGACGGAGATCACCGGGTGCGGGATGGGCCGGGTGAGCCAGCAGCCACTGCCACATCGACACCGGGTCGTGCGCCTCGCCGGCGGCACCGCAGTGGCAGATGCCCCGCAGCCGGTCGGTGCCGGGCACCCATTCGATTCGGTACACCCTGGTCATGGCACCGGGGCGGGCAGGCACGCGGACTCCTCGGCCAGCCGGGCCAGCATGCGGCGGGCGGCCAGCCCCCCGGTGTCGATGTTGATGCTGAGCTCCTGCGTCCCGGGCGGCTCCGCGGCGATCACCCGTTCCAGCATGTTCAGGGCCTCGACGTCCTGCAGGACCACGGTCCGGTTGCTGTCGTGCAGGAACGCGGAGACATCCGTGTCACCGGGGGCGAAGTCGCGGGCCACGGCCCAGAAGTCATACGTGCTCGTCTCGGTAGACGGGGTTATCGCGTACACCACCTCGACGTGGAAGCCGTCCGGGTCGGTGCCGTCCGGCCGGGGCAGAACCCCGGCCGGGGCCACCCGGCTGTGCAGCACGTACAGGCACGGCGGGTAGTACTCGATGTCCTGCCAGCGGACGATGCGCCCGCCGATCCCGGTGGACTGTGCGTAGAACGGCGGGCAGGCCGCATTGTCCATCCGGCGGCTCACCCGGATGACCCGCTGCTCCTGGTCGATCTCGGTGCTGATCGGGGTGTCCGCCACCTCGGGCGTGCCGATGTAACCGCCGTGCAGATAGGTCTCGTGGGACAGGTCCAGCAGGTTGTCCACCAGCAGCTCGTACCGGGCCGCCAGCGGCTCCATGCCGCGGACGGTGGTGTATCCCGCGTCGTCCAGCCATGGGGCGCGGGGAATGAGCCCGGGATCGGCCCGTTCGGGGTCACCGATCCAGACCCAGACGAGTGAGTCCTGCTCGGCGGCGGGATAGGCGCTGACCCGCGCGGTCCGCGGGATGCGCTGCTGCCCGGGGACGGCGACGCACCGGCCGTCCGGGCCGTAGCTGAACCCGTGGTATCCGCACACGATCGTGTCGCCGTCCAGCTGGCTGGCGGACAGGGGGAAGTGGCGGTGCACGCACCGGTCCGCCAGCGCGGCCGGCTGCCCGGCGCTGGTCCGGTACAGGACCAGCGGCTCGCCCAGGATGATCCTGGCCAGCAGGGCCCGCCCGACCTCAGCCGAGTAGGCGGCCACGTACCACTGATTCCGCACGAAAGCCATGGCGGCTCCTCACCCCGGGCACGACGTTGTGCTGCCGATTGTGCGGGACGCCGTGCGGGGCAGGCAGCGGGACTTCCGCGCAGCGGAAGACCCAGCGAAGTCCGACCGCGGAAGCTCAGCGGGCACCGGGCCGGCCGCGGTCCGGCCAGTCTGCCTCCGGCCGGCCAGGTGGGCTAGTCAGCGGTCCGGGTGGCGCGGATCTGCAGCCTGACGTAATCGACGACGGGCTCGTCCAGCCGCGCCGCCACCGCCCGGACGAACGGGCGGCGCTCACCCGGCGGCAGATCGCGCAGGTGCGCACCCAGGACCACGGTGGCCAGGAACGCCTCCAGCTGGCCGGCCGATTCGAGGCGGGCGGGGTCCGGCACCAGGCCGGCCTCGATGCCGGTGAAGCCGGCGGCGGCCAGGCGCTCCCGGGTCTCCGCCACCCCCGCGAAGTTCCAGATGTCATTCCCGTCGTCCGCGCCCAGCCCGGCCAGGACCGCCTGGACCGTGGCGACGTTGCCCTCGCCGCCCGCCTCGGCCACGAACTGGCCCCCGGGCCGGAGCATCCCGGCGACCGAGCGGAACACCTGCGCGTGGTCAGGCAGCCAGTGCAGCGTGGCCACGCTCAATACCGCGTCCACCGGCTCGGTGACCGGCAGGGGCTCGCGCAGGTCGGCCTGCAGGACCTGCACCCGGTCCAGCTGCCCGGCCAGCCGGCCGCGCAGCTGCGTGAGCATCTGCTGCGAACCGTCGATGGCGAGCACCCGCCCGCGGGGCAGCGCCGCCAGCAGCTGCTCAGCGTCCCGCCCGGTCCCGGCCCCGAGATCGGCCACGGTCTCGTCCCCGGACAGGCGGAGCCTGGCGATGGCGGCGGGCCCCCATCGCTTGTGCGGCAGCGGCAGCGCGTCGTACCTCCGGGCGTCCCATTCAAGCAGCTCCACACCGGAGACCTTAGCAAGGCGTCTCACTATAGTTAACTCTT
>JAOPYP010000660.1 GCA_025964635.1 Actinomycetes bacterium
GCGGCCGCCCCGTGAGCCGCCGCTTCCGGTTCAGGATCCGCAACGGAAACCACCCACGGGGGCACGCCGCGCCCCGACCCCGGGGGCTGCGGGCCGGTGCCGCCGGCCCCGGAGCCCGGTGACCGGCCCGTGAGCCGCCCGGCCTGCCGCTTGCGCAGCAACAGCGCGACCTGCTCGGGCTCGAGCAACCCGGGGAGGCCGAGGAAGTCCTCTTCCGCCGCGCTGGTGCCGAACTCGTTGCCGTCGTAGAGGACCCGGTCGAAGTGCGCGGAGGCCTGCAGCGCCTCGAACGGGAGCTCGCCGTCGGCGTCCGGGGTGTCCCGGGTGCGCTGCGCCTCGGCCAGCTCGCGCTCTGCGGCGTCGTCGGGCTGGGCCGCCAGCACGTGATCACGGGCGGCCTCCAGCTCCGCGGCGTAACCGAGCAGGGTCGGGATGGAGGGCAGGAACACCGAGGCGGTCTCGCCGCGCTGGCGGGCCCGGACGAACCGGCCCACGGCCTGCGCGAAGAACAACGCGGTACCCACGCTGGTCGCGTAGACGCCGACGGCCAGCCGGGGGATGTCCACGCCCTCGGACACCATCCGGACGGCCACCATCCACCGGTCCCCGGAGTCCGTGAACGCGGCGATCTTCCGGCTGGCCGTGGGGTCGTCGGAGAGCACGACGACCGGCCTGGTGCCGCTGAGCCGGCGCAGCAGGGCCGCGTAGGCCCGGGCGTCCGCGTGATCACCGGCGATGACCAGGCCGCCCGCGTCGGGCATGCCCCGGCGCACCTCGGTGAGCCGGCGGTCCGCGGCCTCCAGGACGCGCTGTACCCATTCGCCCTGCGGGTCCAGTGCGGTCCGCCAGGCCTGGGCGAGCTGGTCGGGGAGCATGGGCGTGCCCAGGGTGCCGGTGATCTCATCCCCGGCCCGGGTCCGCCAGCGCATCTCACCGGAGTAGGCCAGGAAGATGACCGGGCGGACCACGCCGTCGTCGAGGGCCGGCCCGTAGCCGTAGACGTAGTCGGACACGCTGCGCCGGCTGCCGTCGGTGTCCGGGGCGTAGGTCACGAACGGGATCGGGTTGGCGTCACTGCGGAACGGGGTGCCGGTCAGCCCCAGCCGGCGCCGCGCGGGCTCGAACGCCTCGCGGACCGCGGCCCCCCAGGACAGCGCGTCGCCCGCGTGGTGGATCTCGTCGAAGATCACCAGGGTGCGGCGGTTGGCGGTCCGCTGCCGGTGCAGGATCGGGTGCGCGGCGACCTGCGCGTAGGTCACCGCCACCCCGGTGAAGTCGGCGGACGCGCGGCCCTGCGCGTTGCGGTAGGAGGAATCCAGGGCGATGCCGACGTAGTGCGCGGCCTGGGCCCATTGGTGCTTCAGGTGCTCGGTGGGGGTGACGACGGTGACCGAAGCGATCTCCCGGCGGGCCAGCAGCTCCGCGGCAATGGTCAGCGCCCAGGCCGTCTTGCCTGCTCCCGGGGTGGCGACCAGCAGGAAGTCACGCCGGGGCAGGCGGAAATACTCCCGGTAAGCCTCCTTTTGCCAGCTCCGCAGGGGCAGGAGCAGATCAGGCCGGACCGGAGCGTCCGGGCGGCTGTCATCCTCATCGGGTGCGGTCGCGGGGGTGCTCACGAGGCCGAAAGGCTACCAGCGGTGGCCCGCCCCGCCCGGCCAGCCCGCGCCATGGCGCGGGCGTGGTACGGCCTGGCGGGCCGCACCACGGGTCTCCCTGTTCGCTGGCCCGCCCGGCCCGGGGTGGCCGGCGGCCGTCCCCGCGAGCGCATCAGGCCCGTGCCGCTCGCGGTCCTGGGGTCAGCTGCCGGGTGCGCGGGGGATGCATTCCTGTAGCCCGCGCCGCCAGCGTGCTGCCAGGAGTCCGGCGCTGGCATATCGTGGTGTGTATGGGGAAACTTCTGCTCGTCCTGCTCGCAGTGTTCGCTGTGTTCCTCGTCGTCTCGGTACTGATCTCCGCCCTGCACTTCCTGTTCATCGTGGCCCTGGTCGCGGTGGTCGTGGTCGGGGCGCTGCGCCTCACCAGCGGCGTGCGGCGGCGGCGCGTACGCAGGTAACCTGCGCTGATGCTGGCGTCCGGCGCGCGCCGGGACGCCGGGACCACGGGCATGCCTGGGCAGCCGGGTCGCCAGGCGGTTCGTAGCGCGACCGGAGGACCATGCCCGTGCCGCGTTATCCAGGGCCCGGAGGTCTGATGGAGCCATTCGCGCGTGACGCGCTGCCCGGCCGGGTGGTGTTCGGCGTGGGCGCGGCGCGGACCGCGCTGGCGGACGAGGTCGCCCGGCTCGGGGTATCCCGGCTGCTGCTGATCGCCGCCGGTGGCGGGGAATCGCTCGCCCGGGACCTCACCGCTCCGCTGGCGGACCGGATCGCCGGGACATTCACGGGCGTCCGGCCGCACGTTCCGGTCGAGGTCGCGGACGCGGCGCGCAAGCAGGCCGCCGCGGTCGGCGCGGACGCGGTGCTCAGCGTGGGCGGGGGATCGGCCACCGGCACGGCCAAGGCGGTCGCGCTGACCACCGGGCTGCCGGTGATCGCGATACCCACCACCTACGCGGGCTCGGAAGTCACCCCGGTCTGGGGACTGAGCGACGGGGAACGCAAAACCACCGGCGTAGACGCCCGGGTCCTGCCCCGGCTGGTGATCTACGACCCGGAGCTGACGCTGACGCTGCCCGGGCCGCTCTCGGCGGCCAGCGGCCTGAACGCCATGGCGCACTGCGTGGACGGGTTCTGGGCCCCGGGCCGTAACCCGGTCAGCGCGCTGGCCGCCGGGGAAGCCATCCGGGTCCTGGCCGCGGCGCTGCCGGCGGTCAGCCGCGACGGGTCGGACCTCGGCGCCCGGAGCGACCTGCTCTACGGGGCGTACCTGGCCGGCACCGAGTTCGCGGTCACCGGATCCGGCCTGCATCACAAGATCTGCCACGTCCTGGGCGGCCGGTACGGCCTGCCGCACGCGCAGACCCACGCGATCATGCTGCCCTACGTGCTGGCCTTCAACGCGCCGGGAGCACCGGACGCGGCCCAGCGGATCGCCCAGGCCCTGGCCGGCGCCGATCTGGCCAGCACGGGCCCGGGGACGCTGGACCCGGCCGCGGCGCTGCAGGCGCTCGCCACCCAGCTTGGCCTGCCCCGCGGGCTGCGCGAGATCGGGCTGCGCGAGGACCAGCTGGCTGAGGCGGCCCGGCTGATCGAGCCGGTGGTGCCCGCGGACAACCCGGT
>JAOPYP010000682.1 GCA_025964635.1 Actinomycetes bacterium
GGTGCTCGGCCAGCCGGATCTGGTGGACATGCACGCTCCAGGCCATCACCACCACGGCGGCGGCGAGGCCCGCCGCCCCCAGCCCGAGCAGCCCGGCGACCACGGGATGACCGGCGTCAGCCAGCACGGCGGTGAGCATGTCATCTCCCCCAGCCTGAACGTCTCTCCTGCTTCACGATGGTATTCAAACATAAAATCGAATGTGCCGGAAGCCCGGGGCGGCATCTCCCCGGTCAGCCCGCCCACCGCCGATGACGCTCCCCGGCCAGCGAGGTGCCAATCTCCGTGACGAGCTGCCGCAATTCAGCCTCCGCCGCGGGATTCTCCTTGAGCAACAGGGTCAGTTCCAGCTCCCATAGTGACGCCAGCCCTCTCCGGGCGCGGCGCCCGGGCCGGGCTGGGCTACACGAGCAGCGCCACGTCGTCCCGGCAGAGCAGGGTGGCCAGCCGGAGCAGCGTGAAATCGCCCAGCGCCGTCCCGAGCACGCCTACGCCGAACCGCTTGCCGCTGGAGCGGTGGTGGACCGGGATGACCAGTTCCGGGCGGCCGGCCAGGCTGGCCGGGGCGGTAAACCGGAAGGCGCCGGCGCGGAAGGCGAGGAGTTCGTCCGGGCCGGCCGTGCGCAGCGGCGGGAGGCCGGTCATGACCGGCAGCACGGCGATCGAGTCGGCTGGCAGGAGCGCGTCCAGCCGCGGCGCGTAACCGCGCCAGGCGCGCTCGTCGTCCTGCCGCTGCGGATCGTCATCGCGGCTGAGGACTTCCGCGCGCTGGACGCGGGCGCGCACGTCGTCGGCGAGGAACTGGCGGTTCCCGGTCAGCCACGATCCGTGGGCGCGCCAGACTTCCCGGCCCTGCACCCGGGCGAACAGGTCGGCCACCTCATCGTTGATGAACGGGCTGAGCGAGCGCTCCGACACCCCGCAACCCCAGGCGTCCGCGATGGCCGACCCGGTCGCCTGGACGGCTTCGGACAACTCGCGGCTGACCCCGGGCAGGTCCCCGGCGGGCACGTGCACGACGCCAGCCGCAGCCGGGGAGCGGGCCGCTGCTGAGGACGCCAGGACCTCCAGCGCCGGGCCCAGCCGCGCGGCAGTGCGCGCGAGGACGCCGACCACGTCGAACGAGGGGGCCAGCGGCAGGACTCCGCGGGCGCTGACCAGGCCATGGCTTGGCCGGAAGCCGAAGAGCCCGCACGACGCGGCGGGAACCCTGATCGAGCCGGCGGTATCGGTACCCAGGCCGATATCGGCGAGCCCGGCCGCCACCGCCGCGGCCGGCCCGGATGAGGATCCGCCCGTGAACCGGTCTGGATACTGCGAATTCACCGGCGCGGTGCCCTCGCCCGCGTTCCCGATCAGTGAGTACGCGAGCTGATCCAGCTTGGCCAGGCCGGCCACGGACGCGCCCGCGGCCAGCAGCGCGGCGACGGCGGGCGCCGTCTCCTGGCTGGCGGAATGGGTAGTCCGCCACCGCGGGTGGCCGAACGAGGACGTATGACCGGCCACGCCGATCATGTCCTTGACCGCGACCGTCACGCCGTCCAGTGGCCCCGGCCCAGTCGCCGGCAGGCTCATCGTGCCGGGCACCCAGCAGTGGACCGGCGATGCCCCCTCCTCAGCGGAGATGGTGGACCTCCTGGAGCCCGTACACCGGCGTCGGGAGCCCGGCCTGCCGGGCCTTCAGCTGCAAGGCCAGGTAGAGCGAGTAGTGGCGGGACTGGTGCAGGTTGCCGCCGTGGAACCACAGGCCCTTCTGCTGGGAGGGCTTCCACATGTTGCGCTGCTCGCCTTCCCACGGGCCGGGGTCCTTCGCCGTGTCCGAGCCTAGGCCCCAGCACTTGCCCACCGTGTCCGCCACCTCCTGGGAGATCAGCTCGGCCGCCCAGCCGTTCATCGACTGATACCCGGTGGCGTACACGACCAGGTCGGCGGGCAGCTTCGTGCCATCCTCCAGCACCACCGCGTCCTCGGCCAGATGATCAACCTGGCCCCGCGTCAGCGCCACATCCCCGTTGGCGACCAGGTCGGCGGCGCCAACATCGATGTAGTAGCCGGAGCCGCGGCGGAGGTACTTCATGAACAGGCCGGACCCGTCCTCGCCCCAGTCGTGGTCGAAGCCGGCCGCTTCGAGCCGGTCGTAGAACTCCTGGTCCCGCTCGCGCATCTGGTCATAGAGGGGGATCTGGAACCGGTGCATGATCCGGTACGGGATCGACGCGAACACCATGTCCGCCTTGTCGGTCGTCATCCCGGACGCCACGGCCTCCTCGGAGTACAAGGCGCTCAGCCCGATGTCCATCAGCGTGGCCGACCGGACGATGTGCGTGGACGAGCGCTGCACCATGGTGACGTCCGCGCCGTTCTCCCACAGCGCACCGCAGATGTCGAAGGCCGAGTTGTTCGAGCCGATGACCACGCACCGCTTCCCGCGGTAGCGGCCCGGGCCCGGGTGGGCCGAGGAATGATGCTGGTCGCCCCGGAAGGTGTCCATGCCCGGGAAGTCGGGGAGGTTGGGCCGGCCCGACATCCCGGTGGCCAGCACGAGCTGCGCCGGGTGGAGCGCGAGCGGCTCGCCGTCCCGCTCGACGTGCACCGTCCACGCGCCGGCCTCCTCGTCGTAGGCCGCGTTCGTGGCCTCGGTACCGGGCCAGTAGTTGAGTTCCATGACCTTCGTGTACGACTCGAGCCAGTCGGCGATCTTGTCCTTGGGAGAGAACACCGGCCAGTTATCGGGGAACTTCAGGTAGGGCATGTGGTCGTACCAGACCGGGTCGTGCAGGCACAGCGACTTGTACCGGCTGCGCCACTGGTCACCCGGCCGGCTGTGCTTGTCGATGATGATCGTGGGCACGCGGAGCTGGCGCAGCCGCGCGCCCAGACCGATGCCGGCCTGGCCGCCGCCGACGATCAGCACATACGGCTGCTCGGTGATGCCCAGTCCGGATGCCTCGCGCTCGCGGTCTTCCAGCCAGGTGGTCCGGGCCGGGTTCGCGCCGTGCTCGACGCCCTTCGGCCGGCCCGGCCCGCGGGGCTCCTCGTGCCCCTTGAGCTCGTCGAGGGTGGTCAGCAGCGTCCAGCACCGGCCATCGCGCAGCCGCAGATGCCCGCGGCCGCGGCCTGCGGCCGTCTCGAAGTCAATCCACGCCTCGACGACGCCGCCCGCGTCGGCTGGCTCCTCGCCCCGGGTGATGGCCCAGCCGGCCGGCTGCACCGAGGGCAGCGTCTCGGCCAGCATCGCGCTGATCGCGTCCCGGCCCTCGAGCGTCTTGATGTTCCAGGTGAACGTGACGAGATCACGCCAGAAGCAGTCCTCGGTGAACAGGGCGGCCGCGGCCGCCGGATCGCCCGCCGCCAGCGCGTCCCCGAACGCGGACAGCCAGGCCGTGACCCCGGCCGCGACCTCGGTGGATGGCAGGGCTGCAGTCATCGGTGACCTCCCGCGGCGATGAGGGGGTGAATCCTGCGCTGTCCCCAGCCTTACCCCGCACCGCCGGGGCGTCCACCCCCCGCGCCGCGGGGGAGCGGCGGGCGTCTTCAGGCGAGGCAGGCGGCCGGCGCAGGCCGTCCATCGATCCAGCGGCGGCCGTTAGTGGTCGGCGATCCAGTTGCCGTGGAAACCGAGCGGGATCCGGGCGGGCAGGTGGACGCGCGCGACGGGTTCGCCGGCGAAGTCCTGGGCGGCCAGGATGACCAGGTCCGCCGCGCCGCGCTCGGGATTGTGCACGAACGCCATGACGTACCCGTCGTCCTCGCCGGCGGCCGGCGCGGCGGGCGCGAACACGGCCTCGCCCGCGGTGGCCTCCCGGCCGAACTCGTGCGCCTCCGTGGTGCCCTGGGCCAGGTCGTGCTTGAGCAGGGCGTTGGCGAAAGCCTGGTCGGCGAAGTCGCCGCTCAGGGACACGGTGCCTCGGCTGACGTCGCCGATCACCGCGCTGTAACCGTAGCGGTGCGGCCGGGAGATGACCCGCTCGTCCACGCGGGGGAACTCCTGGAAGCGGTCGTCGAGGCGCTGCTGGGTGACCTTCCCGGCCGCCG
>JAOPYP010000801.1 GCA_025964635.1 Actinomycetes bacterium
AGCGCGACGGCGAGCGCCGCCGCCACGGCGGGCGCGACGGCGAGCGCCACCCCCACGGCGGCGCCCACCCCGTCCTGTGCCGCGACGCCTACCCCGTCCGGGTCGGCCACGCCGGTCCCCCCGGCCCGCAACCCGATTCCGAGGCGGGGCTGGCACAACCGGATCGGCCACCCGCACCACATGTAAACCCGGGTCGCGGTGGATGGCGGGGGTTCGGGGGGTCGCCCCCCCGGGCCAGCAGAGCTGCTCAGGCCGTCCCCGTGACCTCGGCCAGGCGCCGGGCCAGGTAACGGCGCTCGGTGCCGGTACCGGCCAGCGCCAGGGCCTGCCGGTACGCGTCCGCCGCCTCGGCCAGCGAGCCGAGGCGGCGGAGCAGGTCGGCGCGGGTGGCGGGCAGCAGGTGGTAGCCGGCCAGCTGCCCGGTCGCGGCCAGCGCGTCCACCAGCGCCAGGCCCGCCGATGGCCCTTCGGCCATGCCCACGGCTATCGCGCGGTTGAGCTCGACCACCGGGGAGGGCACCAGCTGGGCCAGCTGCCCGTAGAGCCGGGCGATCGCGGCCCAGCCGGTATCGGCCGCATCAGCCGCCGATACGTGGCAGGCGGCGATCGCCGCCTGCAGCTGGTAGGGACCGGGGCCGCCGCGGCTGAGTGCCGTGTGATGCCGGGCGGTGTCCAGCCGGGCGCGCCCCTCCTCGATCTCGGCGGCGTTCCAGCGGGAGCGGTCCTGGGCTTCCAGCGTCACCAGTTCCCCGGCCTCGTCGAGGCGCGCGGGCCGGCGTGCATCGTGCAGCAGCATCAGCGCGAGCAGGCCGAGGACTTCCGGTTCACCGGGCATCAGCCCGGCCAGGAGCCGGGCCAGGCGGATGCCCTCGGCGCACAGGTCCGGGCGGACCAGGTCCGCGCCGGTGGTCGCGCTGTAGCCCTCGTTGAACAGCAGGTACAGCACCCCGAGCACACCTGAGGTCCGCTCCGGCAGCAGGTGCGCGGGCGGCACCCGGTACGAGATGCCCGCGTTGCGGATCTTGTGCTTGGCCCGGACCAGCCGCTGGGCCATGGTCGGCTCCGGGACGAGGAACGCCCGCGCGATCTCGGCCGTGCTGAGGCCGGCCAGGGTGCGCAGCGTCAGCGCGACCCGGGCCTCCAGCGTCAGTGCCGGATGGCAGCAGGTGAAGATCAGGCGGAGCCGGTCGTCAGCGATGCCGCTCTCGCCGGCTGCGGGCAGGCCCGGATCTGACGGCATCGCGGCGCGCTGGAGGATCGCCGTCTCCTGCAGCTTGGCGGTCTCGGTCGTCCGGCGGCGGAGCACGTCGATGGCCCGGTGGCGGGCCGTGGTGGTGAGCCACGCCCCGGGCCGCGGCGGGACGCCGTCCAGCGGCCAGCTGCGCACGGCCTGGGCGAAGGCGTCCTGGGCGCATTCCTCCGCCAGGTCCCAGTCGCGGGTCATCCCGATCAGGGTGGCCACGATCCGGCCCCACTCCTCACGGAACGCCGCGGCCACCGCGGCGTCGACCGCCGCCGCTGACTCGCTCAGACCGGCCTCACCCCGCTCCGCCGCCGGACCCGGTCCCGGGCCCGTTCCCCCGCCGGAATTTACCCCAGCACATCTGTGCGGCGCGGGTGTCGATCTGGCCCGCGGCCATTCGTAGTGAGGGCGAAGCGACCATCAGCAGGCCGAGGCCGGCCATGATCATGAGGAGCCCGTCATGTACATCCCTTACCAGTTCATGAAGGCCATGGAGGACGACCGGCTGCGGACCGCCGCCCGGGACGGGCGGGCCGCGGCGGCGCGGCCCGAGCGCCGCACGCTGCTGCGCAGGACCCGCAGGGAGCAGCGGCCCGCTCGCAGCCCGGAGCGGATCCTGTCCCCCGGGACGGCCAGCTGACGGCCCGCCCGAGACCCCACCCAAGCTGGATCAGGAGGAACCGTGAAATACATGATGCTCGTCTGCGTCGACCCGTCCATCCCGGCCGGCGGCGCGGAAGACGCGCCCGGCGGATACGACATCGACACATGGGTCGCCGAGATGGACGGCCGCGGCGTGCGCCAGGAGGGCCACCCGCTCCCGGTCAGTGACGCCACCACCGTGCGCGTGCGCCGCGGTGAGATCCTGCTCACCGACGGGCCGTTCATCGAGGCCAAGGAGTTCATGGCCGGCTACGACATCCTCGAGTGCACGGACCTGGACGAGGCCATCGAGGTGGCGTCCAAGCATCCGCTGGCCCGCCGCGGGGCCATGGAGCTGAGGCCGTTCCCGGGCGACTGAACCGCCGGTCCCGGCGATGCGGCCAGGCCGCCCGGCCCCGCAGCCCGGGCGGCCAGCGGCCGTGGGGCGAGGAGCTAGGCGCCCAGCTGGTCCGCCAGGTCGCCGAAGTCGGCGGCCACGCAGGTGTACCGCCGGGCAGGCTCCTGGTTGGCCTGGTGGTTCGGGCCGAGGTCGCCGGGCCGGGGCACGAACGCCGTGGCCAGGCCCAGGTCGTCCGCGGCCATCAGGTCGTCGTTGTGCGCGGCGACCACCATCACCTCGGCCGGGGCCAGGCTGAGCAGCCCCGCGGCCCCCAGGTACGTCTGCGGGTCGGGCTTGTAGTGCCGGAACAGCTCGGCGCTGGCCACGAAGTCCCACGGCAGCCCGCCCCACCTGGCCATGTCGACCAGCAGCGCCACGTTACCGTTAGAGAAGGCGGCGATGATGGAGCGCTGCCTGAGCCGCTCCAGGCCGGCCACCGCATCGGGCCAGGGGTCCAGCCGGTGCCAGCAGGTGGTGAGCCAGGCCCGGCCGGCCTCGTCCAGGCTGGCCAGCCCGGTCCCGGCGAGCAGCTGGTCCAGCGTGCGGCGGTGCAGGCCGTCCAGGTTGGTCCAGGGCAGCTCTCCCGTCCGGACCTGGTTCATGGCCGGGCGGTACGCTGCCCGCCAGCGGTCCGCGAACGAGGCCGCGTCGATGTCGGCCCCGTGCTGCCCGGCCAGCGCCGTGACGTCCCGGATGACGCCGCTGCGCCAGTCCACCACCGTGCCGAACACGTCGAACAGCAGCGCCCTCACCTGCTCCACTGAAAGCCTCCTCAGGCACTCCAGCCCATCGGGGAACCTCTTCGCCCCGTGGGCCACCGGCCCAGCCGTGAACAGTGTCCCCCGCGGCGCCGGCCTGCCGCACCGGGCGCAGGCACCGGCGGGCCGTGGCACCCTGAGAGGATGACGGCAGCCGATCGGGTGACCGGGGGAAACGGCGCGGCACCGCCCGGCCGGGTCCGGGCCGAGACGGTGCAGCGGCTGGAACGGGCCATGGGCTCGCTCGGCACGGCCGCGATGGCGTCGATGGAGCAGCGGCTGTCCTGGTTCCGCTCCATGTCGGCGGAGAACCGCTCCTGGATCGGCCTGGTCGCCCAGGCCGGCATCGCCGCGTTCGTGGACTGGGTCAAGCACCCCAAGCGCGGCCGCCCCTCGGTGGCCGTGGAGGTGTTCGGGACCGCGCCCCGCGAGCTCGCCCGGGCGGTCAGCCTGCAGCAGGCCGTGGAGATGGTGCGGATCATCATCGACGTGGTCGAGGCCCGGGTTGATGAGCTGGCCGCCCCGGGGGGCGAGGCGGAACTGCGCGAGGCGGTGCTCCGCTACACCCGTGAGGTGGCCTTCGGGGCCGCCCAGGTCTACGCGCGGACCGCGGAAGCCCGCGGCGCCTGGGACGCCCGGCTCGAGGCCCTGGTCGTGGACTCGCTGGTGCGCGGCGAGATGGGCGAGGGGCTGCAGTCCTGGGCCTCCGCGCTGAACTGGTCACACTCCCCGGTGGCGGTGGTCGTCGGCCACGCGGACGACTCCGAGCCCGAGGGCCTGATCGAGGAGCTCCGCGCGATCGTCCGGCGGTCCCGGCTGGACCTGCTGGCGGGGGTGCACGGCACCCGGCTCGTGGTGGTGCTGGGCGGCACCGATGACCCGCTGAGCGCGGCGGGCCAGATCGCCGGGCGGTTCGGCCCGGGCCCGGTGGTGGTCGGCCCGGTCGTGAGCGACCTGCAGGCGGCCACGCGCTCGGCCGCCTCGGCCCTGGCCGGGCTGCGCGCCGCCCCGGGGTGGCCGGATTCGCCCCGCCCGGTGCTCGCCGATGACCTGCTGCCGGAACGCGCGCTGGACGGGGACGAGGCCGCCCGGGCCGGGCTCATCCGGGACGTGTATGAGGCGCTGCGGCACGGCGGTACCGCCCTGCTCGACACGGTCACCACGTACCTGGAGCAGGGCTCGTCCCTGGAGGCCACCGCCCGGATGCTGTTTGTTCATCCAAATACCGTCCGTTACCGGTTGCGGCGGGTCAGCGAGCTGACCGGCCTGATTCCCTCGGACGGGCGGGCCGGTTTCACCCTGTGGGTCGGCATCGTCCTGGGCCGGCTGGCGCACAATCGCACATAGATTGTAGGAACCCAACAGGGTCTCTAGGGCAAACTTCGTGGTCTTTGTGACCCAGGTAGCGGACTTCTACAGTGCAGGGTAAGAAGATGCTCGTTATCGCCGCTCCGGGCCAGGGCGCTCAGGCTCCTGGCTTCCTTTCCCCCTGGCTGGAACTCCCCGGTTTCGCCGAGCGCGTCGGCGCCTGGTCCGAGCTGGCCGGGGTGGACCTGATCAAGTACGGGACATCCGGCAGTGCCGAGGAAATCCGGGATACGGCGGTCGCCCAGCCGCTCCTGGTCGCGGCGGCCATCGCCGCGGCGGAGGCGCTGTTCGGCGGCCTCGACCAGGCCCGGGTGCACACCGGTGCGGCGTCCGGGCACAGCGTGGGCGAACTGGGCGCCGGCGTCCTGGCCCGGGTGCTCACCGCCGAGGACGCGATGCGCCTGGTCCAGGTCCGGGGCCAGGCCATGGCGGAGGCCGCGGCCATCGAGGCCACCGGGATGACCGCCGTGCTCGGCGGCGACGAGGCCGAAGTCCTCGATTCCATCGAGGCGCACGGCCTCACCCCCGCGAACATCAACGGCGCCGGTCAGGTTGTCGCGGCCGGGACGCTGGAGCAGCTGGCCGCGTTCGCCGCCGACCCGCCCGCCCGGGCCCGACTGCGCCCGCTCGAGGTGGCCGGCGCGTTCCACACCCGGCACATGGCCCCGGCCGTGGACGCGCTCCGCGAGGCGGCCGCCACGGTCACGGTCAGCGACCCGGTGCTGCCGCTGCTGTCCAACCAGGACGGGGCCGCGGTGCGGACCGGCGCGGACTGGCTGGAGCGGATCGTCACCCAGGTCAGCGCGCCGGTGCGGTGGAACCTGGTCATGCGGACCATGACCGAGCTGGAAGCGGGCGCGCTCATCGAGCTGCCCCCGGCCGGCACGCTGACCGGGCTGGCCCGCCGGGCCATGCCCGGCGTGGCGCTGGCCGCCCTGAAGACCCCGGACGACATCGCCGCCGCGACCGCGCTCATCGCCGAGCACGGCGCGCTCGACCCCTACGACGACGGCGGGCCGGCCCCGGAGTGGCGGCTGCTGGTCGCGCCGCTGGCCGGCACGTTCCGCCACGGGACGGTCGGCGCGGCTCCCACGGTGGGGGCGGCGCTGTCCCCGGGCGCGGAGATCGGGCACGTCGAGCAGCGCGGCGGACGGCACATGATCACCCCGCCGTTCCCGGCCACGGTGCTCGAGTGGCTGGTCGAGGACGGCGATCCGGTCAGCGCGGGCCAGCCGCTGGTCCGTCTGCAGCCCTATGCCGCCCGGACGGGCCGGTAAAGTCCGGCGGCCCGGGTAGCAGATCCCCAACGAGACACCGAACGGCACGGGAAGGAACCACGTTGATGCGAGTCACCGACGGAACGGCCGGTGCGCGGATCCTGGCGTTCGGCGGCTACCAGCCGGCCCGGGTGGTGACCAACGACGAGATCGCCCAGCAGGTCGAGACCAGTGACGAGTGGATCCGCAGCCGGGTCGGCATCGCCAGCCGGCGGATCGCCGGCCCTGATGAGTCGCTGGCCGACATGGCCGCGGCCGCGGGCGGCAAGGCGCTGGCCGCCAGCGGCCTGTCCCCGGCCGACATCGACCTGGTCATCGTGGCCACCTGCACCCCCGAGGCCCCCATCCCCAACACGGCGGCCACCGTCGCGACCCGGCTCGGCATCGTGGCCCCCGGCGCGTACGACCTCAACGCCGCGTGCGCCGGGTTCTGCTACGCGCTGGCCACGGCCAGCGACGCCGTGCGGGCGGGCACCGCCCGGTACGCGCTGGTCATCGGGGCCGAGAAGCTGTCCCAGTGGATCGACTGGACCGACCGCTCGACCTGCATCATCTTCGCCGACGGCGCCGGGGCCGCGGTGGTGGGCCCGGCCGACGACGCCGACGCCAGCACCGGCCCAGGCATCGGGCCCGTGGTCTGGGGTAGCGATGGCGGCATGGCGGACAAGATTTTCATCAAGGACCGCCGGTCCTTCATCGTCCAGGAGGGCCAGGCGGTGTTCCGCTGGGCCACCACGGCCCTGCACCCCATCGCCCTGAAGGCCTGCGAGCGGGCCGGGGTGGCTCCCGCGGAGCTGGCCGCGTTCGTCCCCCACCAGGCCAACCTGCGCATCATCGAGGCCATCGCCAGGAAGCTCGGCGCCCCCCAGGCGCTGGTGGCCACCGACATCATCCATTCCGGCAACACGTCGTCGGCGTCCATCCCGCTCGCCCTGTCGGCGATGATCGAGCGCGGCGAGTTGGCCTCCGGATCCCCGGTCCTGCTGCTCGGTTTCGGGGCAGGCATCAGCTATGCGGCCCAGGTGATCACGGTACCCTGACCGCGCCGCGGCCCCCGGGTGGACGCCCGGGGCCGACCACACCATCACATGAAGGAGAACACGGGCATATGGCCATGACTGAGCAGGAGATCCTCACCGGCCTCGGCGAGATCGTCGATGAGGTCGCCGGAGTCCCCGCGGACCAGGTCACCCCGGACAAGAGCTTCGTCGACGACCTCGACATCGACTCGCTGTCCATGGTGGAGATCGCGGTGGCGGCCCAGGACAAGTTCGGGGTGGAGATCCCGGACGACCAGCTCAAGAACCTCAAGACCGTGCAGGACGTCGTCACCTACGTGCAGAACGCCGAAGTTTCGGCCTGAGCTGGGGCGGCCCTTCACGGGATGCCATCCGGCGCGCTCTCGCCACCCGCGAGCCAGGCGCGCCACGTACGCCAGAGGAGCGATTCACAGTGCGGGCAGATCAACCACGCGTCGTCGTCACCGGGCTGGGCGCGACCACGCCGCTGGGCGGGGACGTAGCCTCAACCTGGGAATCGCTGCTGGCCGGTCGGAGCGGGGCGCGCAAGCTCCCCGCCGACTGGTCCGATGTGCCGCTGCCGGTGCAGATCGCGGCCCCGGCCGCGGTCGACCCGGCGACGGTGCTCGACCGGGTCCAGGCCCGCCGGCTGGACCGCTGCGAGCAGCTGGCCCTGGTGGCCGCGCGTGAGGCCTGGGCCGACGCGGGCTCCCCGGAAGTCGATCCGTACCGGCTGGGGGTCGTGGTCTCCAGCGGGATCGGCGGGGTGGCCTCCACCATCGCCGCCTACGACACGCTGAACGACAAGGGCTGGCAGCGGCTCTCCCCGTTCACGGTGCCGATGCTGATGCCGAACGGCTCGGCCGGCTGGATCAGCCTGGAGCTGAACGCCCGGGCCGGGGTGCACACCACGGTCAGCGCCTGCGCGTCCGGCGCCGAGGCCATCGGCTACGCCATCGAGATGATCCGCTCCGGCCGGGCCGACGTGGTGCTGGCCGGCGGGACCGAAGCCGCCATCATCCCGCTGAACATCGCGGCGTTCGCGGCCATGCGGGCCCTGTCCACCCGCAACGACGAGCCAGAACGCGCGTCCCGGCCGTTCGACAAGGGCCGGGACGGGTTCCTGCTCGGCGAGGGCGCCGGCATGGTGGTGCTCGAGTCAGCCGAGCACGCGGCCCGGCGGGGCGCCGCCGTGCACGCGGTAGCCGCGGGCGCCGGCTACTCCGCCGACGCGCATCACATCGCCCAGCCGGATCCCGACGGCGCCGGGATCCTGCGCGCGATCCAGAACGCGATCGCCGACGCCCAGCTGGACCCGGCCCAGATCGTGCACGTCAATGCGCACGCCACGTCCACCCCCGCGGGCGACGCGGTCGAGGGGCAGACCATCGCCCGGGCTCTCGGCGACGCGGCCGGCGGGGTCGTGGTGTCGGCTACCAAGTCCATGACCGGGCACCTGCTTGGCGGGGCCGGCGCGGTCGAGTCGGTGGCCACCATCCTCGCGCTCCGTGAGCACGTGGCACCGCCGACCATCAACCTGGACGACCCTGACGACGAGGCCGGGATCGACATCGCGACCGAACCGCGGAAGCTGGCTCCCCACACCAGCGCCCCGATGGCCGCGCTGAACAACTCCTTCGGGTTCGGCGGCGCCAACGTGGCGCTCGCCTTCACGGCGGCCTAGGGCGCATCCCCTAGCCCGCCCAACCCGCCCGTGTCCTCCCGCCCACCGCAAGGAGACGTCCCGTGACGGTCATTGCTGGCAGTACCTCGGCTGGTACCGATCAGAAGAGCACCAACCGGGGTAGCAACGGCACCGCCTTGCGGCCTCCCGCCGCTGCCCAGGGGCCGCACATCTCGCGTGACCCCGAGGTCAGGCTCGAAGCGCTGTTCGACCCCGGCTCGGTCCGCCTGCTCACCCCGCACGACAAGAGCGGGGCGGTCGCAGCCACCGGGACCATCGACGGGATGACCGCGGTCGCCTTCGCCAGCGACCCGCGGGTCCAGGGCGGGGCCCTGGGCAGCGAGGGCTGCGCAGCGATCGTGACCGCCTACGACGAGGCCCTCGCCCAGGGCGCCCCGGTGATCGGGCTCTGGCACTCCGGCGGTGCCCGGCTGCGCGAGGGCGCGGAGAGCCTGCACGCAGTGGGCACCGTGTTCGCCGCCATGACCCGGGCCTCCGGCAAGGTCCCGCAGATCTCCGTGGTGCTCGGCGCGGCCGCCGGCGGGGCCGCCTACGGGCCCGCGCTGACCGACATCGTGATCCTGTCCGATCACGCCCGGATCTTCGTCACCGGCCCGGACGTAGTCCGCAGCGTGACCGGCGAGGACGTGGACATGGCCAGGCTCGGGGGCCCCGAGCCGCACAGCCGCCGCTCGGGTGTGGTGCACCTGGTGGCGGCCACCGACGCGGACGCGCTCAGCCAGGCCCGGCGGCTCGCGCTGCTGCTCGGCGAGCAGGGCACGGTGGACGTGGACCTGGTGGCCCGGCAGGAGGGAGCCGAGCTCGACCAGCTGCTGCCCGAGTCGGTGCGCCGCGCCTACGACGTGCACCCGCTGCTCGCCGGGCTGCTCGACGCGCCCGGGATCGAGCTGCACCCCCGGTGGGCGCCGAACGTGGTCACCATGCTCGGCCGCCTGGCCGGCCGCGCCGTCGGCGTCGTGGCCAACAACCCGCTGCGGCTCGGCGGCTGCCTGGACGCCACGTCAGCGGAGAAGGCGGCCCGGTTCGTCCGGATGTGCGACGCGTTCGGGGTGCCGCTCGTGGTGGTCGTAGACGTGCCCGGCTACCTGCCCGGTGTCGGCCAGGAGTGGGACGGGGTGGTGCGCCGCGGCGCCAAGCTGCTCCACGCGTTCGCGGAGGCGACGGTCCCGCGGGTCACCCTCATCACCCGCAAGGCCTACGGCGGGGCCTACATCGCGATGAACAGCCGTGCGCTGGGCGCGACCCGGGTCTTCGCGTGGCCCGGCGCGGAGGTGGCCGTGATGGGTGCGGTGGCCGCCGTGCGCATCCTGCACCGGCGCACACTCGCCGACGTGCCCCCGGACCAGCTCCAGGAAGCCGAGGCCCGGCTGGCCGGGGAGCATGAGCGGGAGTCCGGTGGCCTGGAACGGGCCCGGGCCCTCGGCGTGATCGACGAGGTCATCGAACCCTCCACCACCCGTGAGGCCATCGCCCGGGCCATCGCCGCCGCCCCGCGGGTACGCGGCCACCACGGCAACATCCCGCTCTGACCGGCCGCGGCATGGCAGATCACGGCGGGGCAGATCACGGGCGCCTGCTGGTGATCGAGCACGAGCTCGACGCGCCGGCCGGCCTGCTTGACCCGTGGGCTCGGGCCCGCGGGCTGGTCTTGAGCACGATCCGCCTGGGCGGCGGGGACCGGCTGCCCGCCCGGCTGCCGGACTGCGCCGGGGTCGTGGTGCTCGGGTCGGAACAGACCGCGTTCGACGACACGGTCCCCTGGCTGGGCGACGAGCTGTCCCTGGTCGGGCAGGCCCTGGCGGGCGGGGTCCCGCTGCTCGGCGTCTGCTTCGGCGGCCAGGTGCTGGCCCGTGCGCTGGGCGCGCGGGTGTACCGGCTGCCCGAGCCCGAGATCGGCTGGGTGCGGCTGGCCAGCCCGCACCCGGGCCTGGCCGCCGGCCCGTGGCTGGAATGGCACCGGGACGGCTTCGACCTGCCTCCGGATGCCCGGGAACTGGCCACCGGGGGCGCCTCGGTGCAGGCCTTCGCGGCCGGCCCGCACCTGGGCCTCCAGTTCCACCCGGAGGCCACCGAGCCGATCACCCAGGGCTGGCTGCGCGCCACGCAGCCGCCGCTCGCGCCGGACCAGGCCGGGGCGCTCCGCGAGGGCTGGCAGGAGGCTGGCGGCCGGACCGCGGCCGACGCGGCGGCACTGTTCTCCGCCTGGCTGGACGGCGAGTTCGCGGCCGTCCGGCCAGGCACGGCCCCGCCCGGCAGGACGGGAGCAAGCGCACAGTAAAGTCAAAGCCGCGCGTACGCCCGTAATTAGTAACGAATTCGGTGGGAAAATCTCCCCGATCGACCCGCTAGGGCGCGGAGCCCCACGTACGATCGACGATCTATGCCCCTTGATGAGCGCCCTGAAAGCGTAGCTGAGCAGACCGAAACCCCCGCCGCCGCGCAGCTGCCCGGTACCGCGACCAGCGATACCGCCGGCGCCGCCAACGGCGCCGCATCCGGGAACGGCACCGCCGCTGCGAACGGCACCGCCACCGGAGAAGCCGCCGCTTCCGGGGGAACTGTGCCTGCCGCAGGCGCCGGCCGCTGGTGGCTGGATAAACGGGCACAGCTGGCCTTCGCCAGCTTCCTCATGCTGTTCGTCGAACTGGCCCTGATCCGGTGGACGGCGGCCAACAACGTCTACGTCACCAATGCCACCAACTTCGTGCTGCTGGCCAGCTTCCTCGGCATCGGCATCGGCTTCCTGAACGCCAAGTCCAGCCGGGACTTCGTGCGCTGGGCCCCGCTGGCGCTGGTCCTGCTGGTGGCGTTCGTGCTCGCGTTCCCCGTGATCCTGGCCACGCTGTCCGGGCCGGACCCGTACCGGGGCCTGTTCGGCACCAAGGCGCTCCCCCGGCCGGTCAGCCTGGCCGTGGTTTTCGTGCTCAGCACGGCGGTGATGGCCGGCTTCGGCCAGGCCGTGGCCCGGCTCTTCGTGGCGTTCGAGCCACTCCGGGCCTACCGGCTCGATGTGTTCGGCAGCATCGCGGGCATCGCGGTGTTCACCCTGCTGTCCTTCCTCGAGCTGCCTCCGGTGGCCTGGGGAGTGATCGCCGCGGCTGGCCTGGTGCTGGTCATGGGCCGGTCGGCCCGCTGGTGGCAGTATGCCGCCGCGGTGGTCGTGGTGGCGATGCTGGCCATTGAGTCCGCGGCCCCGCACCAGCAGTGGTCGCCGTACTACAAGATCTCCGCACAACTCAGCGGCAAGGCCCACCCCGCGCTGTACGTGTCGGCGAACAACATCCCGTACCAGGCGGCCCGCTCGCTGACCGTGCTGCACCAGCAGAAGAAGTTCTACTTCTTTCCCTACCAGCACGTGACCCGGTCGTCGCTGAAGAACGTGCTGATCGTCGGGGCGGGCACCGGTAACGACGTCGCGGTGGCCCTGTCGGAGGGCGCGCAGCACGTGGACGCGGTCGAGATCGACCCGGTACTGCTCAAGATCGGCCGCAGCGAGCACCCCAACCACCCCTACGACAGCCCCCGGGTGACCACGCACAGCGCCGACGGCCGGGCCTTCCTGCAGAACAGCAAGCAGCACTACAACCTGATCCTGTTCGCCCTGCCGGACTCGCTGACCGCGGTCAACGGCCAGTCCAACCTGCGGCTGGAGAGCTACCTGCTCACCCTGCAGTCGGTTAAGGCAGCCCGGGCGCACCTGGCCCCCGGGGGCACCATGGCCATGTACAACTACTACTCGAACCACCTGTTCAACCGGTACGCGACGACCATGCAGCAGGCGTTCAACCGGGCCCCCTGCGCCCAGGTCGGGGCGCCGCTGGGCGGCCGGCGCCTGGCGGTGCTGACCGACAAGCCCTCCGGCCCGGTGCCGAACTGCACCACGGTGTGGCACGGCACTCAGGTCGCCCCGGCCACCGACGACCACCCGTTCCCGTACCTGCTGAACAACACCATCCCCACCGCGTACGTGTGGATGCTGGCCCTGATCCTGGCCGCCTCGCTGCTGTTCGTCCGGATCGCCGGGGGCTCGCTGCGCCGCATGAGCGGCTACATCGACCTGGCCTTCATGGGCGCGGCGTTCCTGCTGCTGGAGACGAAGAACATCGTCCAGTTCGCGCTGCTGTTCGGCAGTACCTGGCTGGTCAACGCGCTGGTCACGGCGGCTGTCCTGGTCGCGGTGTACCTGGCGGTGGAAACGGCCCGGCACGTGAAACTCCCGCCACCGGTCTACCTCTACGGCGCGCTCATCGCCACCCTCCTGCTGACCTGGCTGATCCCGCAGGAGGATCTGGTCGGCCTGCCCATCGTGGCCCGGTTCCTGGCGGGCGGGGCGCTGGCCTTCGCCCCGGTGTTCATCGCGAACCTGATCTTCGCGCAGCGGTTCAGCGACGTGGAGACCACGACCACCGCGTTCGCGGCCAACCTGCTCGGCGCCATGGTCGGCGGGGCCCTGGAGTACCTGGCCCTGATCACCGGCTACCGGTTCCTGCTGATCCTGGTCGGCGTGCTGTACGCGCTGGCCCTCGTGTTCCGGCTGCTCCAGGGGCGCTCAGCGGTCCGCCCGGCCTGACCCGGCCCGCGACCGCCGGTTCCGGTCAGCCCGGGCGGAATGAGGGCCCCCCGGGCCGCTGTTGGCCCAGATGACAGCGCGCCGTGCGGGCCAGGGTGGCGCGCCCGGACATCGGGAGGAACCGTGTCAGCTCCAGCTGGGCCGACTGCGCTCGTCAAGCCCCTCTACACGGCCAGGGCCACCGCGACCGGCGGCCGGGCCGGTCACGCCGTCACCGACGACGGCCTGCTCGACGTGCACCTCAAGCCGCCCAAGGAGATGGGCGGTCCCGGCGGGGCCACCAACCCCGAGCAGCTGTTCGCTGCCGGGTACGCGGCCTGCTTCCAGAGCGCGCTCGGGGTGGTCGGCCGCCGCGAGGGGGTGCAGACCGAGGATTCACTGGTCGAGGCCGACGTCAGCATCGGCGTGATCGGCGGCGGAGGGTACGGCCTGGCCGTCGCGCTCAAGGTGTCCATCCCCGGGGTGGACACGGACACCACGCTGCGGCTGGCCGAGGCCGCGCACCAGGTCTGCCCCTACTCCAACGCCACCCGCGGCAACATCGTGGTCACCGTCGAGTCCAACTGACCGGGCCGGGTGGCCTGACGCCAGGTCACCCGGGGCGCCGCGCCTCGGCGCCCAGTGCGCCGTCAGCGCATGGTGGGTCTCGCCTGGGCGAAGGTCCAGTGGTTGCCCTCCGGGTCGGCGGCGGTGTACATGGGGAGACCCCAGGGGCTGGCCAGGGGCTCGATGATCGTGGCGCCGGCGGCGGCAGCCCGGCGGAAGTGCTGTTCAACGTCGTCGACGTAGACCCACGGCACGTGCGTGGGCGCAGCGACCAGATCGCGGTCACTCTTAAAGATCATGAGGGAGCTGTCCCCGAGCCGGAACTCGATCCAGGTGTGCTCCGGAACGGGGTCCTCGCCATGCCGTACCGGACCGGGCGACTCGAACCCGAACGTGTCGGCCAGCCAGCGGGACGCGGCGGCGGGCCTAGCGTAGGAGACGGCCAGGGCCAGGCGGGCGATGTCCCGTACCGTGCGGGGCTCGTGATCCCGCCGCGCGCACCACGTCCCGTACCAGTCCGGCACGACCCGTACCCAGGCGGTCCCGCCTCGATCGCGGCTGCCAGCGCCCACCCGCGCCGTGACTTCGACGACCGTGCCCGTTCCGGCGGCGGTGAAGCGGACCTCGGTCTCGACATCGTCGATGGAGCTCCGCCAGGCCAGCCGCTGGCCTGGCTCCCACACCGTGATCCGGGCGAGTTCCAGGGCGTCGCCCGTGCCGTCGTCGTACACCTCGAGCAGCCGGCCCCCGACGCCAGGCTCGCAGCGCATGGCGAGCACCCGTCCGGCAGCATGATGGTTGATCGGTCCCCGCACCCACCACAGGTCCAGCTCCTCAGTGAACACGGAGAAGGCTGTGCCGGGGTCGACGCCGACCTCCACGCGGGACGACACCGAACCCGCCGTGTCCGGCACCGCCCGCTCCCCGTCGCTCATGGTCTTCCCCCCCGCTCGACGTGGGACTTGAAGGATCCAAGTTGCTCATCCCAGTGGGCTTGCATCTGATCGAGCCAGGCGCGCAACCCGGCCACGGGGCCAGCGCGCAACCGGAAGATCCTGACCCGTGCGTCCCCGGGCGGACGCTCGTCGGCGACGATCCCGGCGTCGAGGAGCACCCGCAGGTGCTTGCTCATCGTCGCCGCCGGGAGATTGAGGCTCTGGGCGAGATCACCCGCGCGGTGGGGTGCCTCGCTCAGCAGCTCCACCGCTCGCCGCCGGCTGGGATCGGCCAGTGCCCGAAGGATCGAGTCGACCTGGCCGTCATGCGTCATCCCCATATAGTTACGGAAAGACGCAACTATTGTCAACCTTCGAAATCACCCATCACGAGCGTGAGGCGGTGGCGGCGGCCGGGATCGCGGCGTAGGCATCCAGGACCAGGTCCCAGAACGCGGGCACGTCCACGGTCATCGCGACGAGCGCGTTGCGGGCCGCGGGATCGGCGGTGAAGTCGGTGACGGTCATCCCCGACGTCCACCGGCCGGCGGTCTCCACGTCGACCCGGGCGGGGGCGCACCCGAACAGGCCGGGCTCGGCGACGAGGGCGAGCGCGCACACGTCGTGGACCGGCGCCCCGCCCGCGGCCTGGGCGTGCTCCCCGCGGTAGCCGAGCAGGCCGGGCAGCAGCAGGTCCGCGCCGAGCCGGCCCAGCTTGCGTATCCGGTCCTGCACGTCCGGGCCCGCGCGGGCCTGGAGGGTCACGTCCAGGCCGACCATGGTGACCCGCCATCCGGCCTCGAACACGATCGCGGCGGCCTCGGGATCCGCGGCGATGTTGAACTCGGCGGCCGGGGTGACGTTGCCCCGCCCCGCCGATCCGCCCATGATGACGAAGTCGCGGACCCAGCCGGTCAGCCGGGGCTCGCGCCGGACCGCGAGCGCGATGTTGGTCAGCGGGCCGGTCGCGACGAGGGTGATCTCGCCTGGCGCCGCGCCGATGGTGTCGATCAGGTAATCCACCGCGTGGCCGGGCGCGGGACGGGCCTGCGCAGCGGGCAGCCGGGCCGCGCCCAGGCCGCCCTCGCCATGCACCTCCCGGGCGTCCAGCGTGGGCCGCAGCAGGGGCCGCGCGCTGCCGGGCACCACGGGCACGTCCGGACGGCCCGCCAGTTCCAGGACGCTGAGCGCGTTGCCGGTCACCGTGCCCAGGTTGACGTTCCCGCTGACCGTGGTCAGCCCGGCCAGGTCCAGGCCGGGATGCCCGCAGCCGAACACGATGGCGAACGCGTCGTCGATTCCTGGATCACAGTCCAGGAGTACCCGGGCCGGCGTCCCCCGCTCCGCCGCCCCGTCCGTCACGCGGCCAGGCCCGAGTCCTGGACGAGCGCCCTGATCTGGTGGTCGATCGCCTCGATCTGCTCGGCGGTCGCGTCCGGGCTCAGGCAGGTGATCAGCGGCCGGCCGCTGCGCACGGCGTGCTGCAGCGACTGCTGGATGGCCAGCGTCAGTCCGGGGGTCCACTCGTCAGGCACGTTGATGTCGATGTTCACCCTTCTTCCACAGGACTCTCTACCGGCTCCCGCGGCTGCGGCACCGCACGTGCGGGCCGGGGGATTCCCGCCTCAAGCGTAGGCGTGACCGGGCGGCCCGGCTAGGGGCCCGGACCGGGCGTGGCCGGGTTCAGCCGGTGGCGTGCAGCCAGCGCACCGGTGCGCCCTCCGCCGCGCACCGGAACGGCTCGAGTTCCGCGTCCCAGGGCCGCCCCAGCAGCCGGTCGAGTTCCTGCTCGAGCGTGGTCGTGGCGGCCACCTGGACACCGGACTGGGACGCGGCGGCCACGGTCATGGCGGCGAGCAGCCGGTTCTCCGGGATCATGATGTCCCCGTTGGCCCCGGTGGACGCCGAGAAGATGCCGAGCGCCGGGGTGTAGCTGTACCGGACCGCGTCGCAGCCCGGGCTGGCCTCCTCAGTCACCTCGAAGCGCAGCCGGTTCCAGCCGGCCAGCGCTGACGTGATCGAGCCGGCCGTGCCGGGCCGGGCCTGCCAGTTGAGCTCGCCGCGCAGCGCCCCGGGGGCGGCCGGCTGACCCACCCAGGCCAGATCGACGGGTACGCCAACAACCCCGGCGACCGCCCATTCGATATGCGGGCACAGCGCCGGGGGCGCGGAATGGACCTGCAGCACGCCGTGAACTGACACCAGACCTCCCTGCGAGCGACCGAGGTGCGTCTTCCCCAACGACCTCGGGCCCTGCGCCAGCGGTGATCCGGATATCAGCGAACAGCTTATGCGTACCCGCCCCATCGGCAAACCCGAACAGGCGGGCTGCCTGCGGTGAGCGAGATCCGTGCTCCCGCGAGAAATTGTGCCCCACCGCGGGCGGAAGCACCAGGGCAGGGGCGCTTTTGGCTAATATTGCCGGCCGGACGCCGATGCCTAAACCGCCCAGATAGGCCCTAACGGTATGGCGCGCCGGCGTGATGTAGTGGGCTGGTGAGCGAGCGGAACGTCGCCGGGCTGTTATTTACCGCCGAGATGTATGGCCTGCAATTGGATCAGTTAGCCGTCCACCTGGCGGTCAGCGAGGTCCGGGCGCGGGCCCTGGCAGCGCGCTGGCGGGAGCAGGGGTACGCCGGTTCGGCCCGGCTGGGGCCGGGCCGACCCTGGGTCTGGCTGACCCGGGGCGGGCTTCTCGCCTGCGGGCGCCCCTACCGGCCGGTGCCCCCGGCGCTGTCCCGGCTGGCGCACCTGCGCGCGGTGACCGCGGTGCGGATCGCGCTGGAGTCCGCTCCCGGGTACACGGCCGCGGGGGCGTACTGGCGCAGTGAGCGCCGGCTGCGGGCCCGGATGGGCAGCCGGGTGCCGCTCCGCGAGCACCTGCCCGACGGCGAGGTGCACTGGCCCGACCCGGGTGGGGCGCCCGTGGGCGGCGCAGCAGTGGCGGCCGCGGCGTGGGCCGGCGAATGCTGGGCCATCGAGGCGGAACTCACCCGTAAGACCGTGCGCCGCACGGCGGCGATCATGACCGAGATCCTCACCCGGACCGGGGACTACGGCTGCCCCGCCGCGGAGGTCCGGGTCCCGGGACATCCGCCGCGGCACGCGCGGGTGCTGTACGTGTGCTCCGCCGCGGCCCGGCCGACCGTCGCGCGGGCCCGTGACACCCTGCCGGGTACCCTGGCCCTCCGGGTCGAGATCCGCGGCCTGCCCGCAGGCGCCGGGCTGGCCGCCG
>JAOPYP010000803.1 GCA_025964635.1 Actinomycetes bacterium
CCTTCCGTCTTCCGCTAGAACCATAGACTGCTAATTCTTTGATGTCAAAGGTTAAGATGTCTAAGGACTGTGATAGGCTCCTGGCGTGCCAGAGTCAGAAGACCATCCCGCCGGTGCGCGGCCGCGGCTAAGCGGGCGGCCCGGCGGCCAGCCGGAGAGTGGGCCGGAGCCTCCTCCCGGCCCACCTGCCAGCGCGCCCCTCGGCCTCCATCTGGCCCGCGCGGCGAAAGAGATCACCAGGGCATTCGACGACGCACTGGCCGAGGCAGGCGGCTCGGGGCCGGTCTGGCTGGTGCTGATTTCCCTGAAGACCCGGCCGCAGGCCAGCCAGCGAGAACTCGCCGACGCCGTCGGGATCAAGGAGGCCACGCTCACCCACCACCTCAACGCGATGGACGCCAGCGGCCTCATCACCCGGCGGCGGGACCCAGAGAACCGCCGGGTGCACGTAGTGGAGCTGACCCACGCGGGCGAGAAGGCGTTCCACCGGATGCGCAGGGCGGCCTTCGCGTTCAACGACCGGCTCCGGGCCGGCTTCGGCGAGGTCGAACTCACGGAGTTCGAGCGGGTACTCGACCGGCTGCGCGGCAACGTCTCGGGTAAGCACGGGGATACGCCCGGCGAACCAGGGCCCCCGGGCTTCGCGTAAGGCGTTAGGGCTTGCCCGGGACCGGGCACGGGCACGGGCACCGCTGGACGTAACAGATCAGTCACTCTCGCATCCTGGCCGGCGCCAGGTCACACGGTCTCCAGACAGGCTCTCTAAGAGAATGCGGCGGCGTAGTCACCCGCGAACTGCCCGAATGAACGCGCGGGGCGGCCGAGCAACGAGGGCACGTCCTGGGTCACCCAGGCTGCGTCACCGCCAGCGATCATGCTGAAGGCCTGGGCGTTCATCTCGGCGACCGGCCCAGGGACACCTGCGCGGATCATCGCGTCCCTGTCCTCCTCGGCACTAAGGCCCCGGTAGGTGATGGGCCTGCCGAGCAGGTTCGACAGCACCGCGGCAACGTCGGCGTAGGAGATCAGCCCGGGCCCGGTAAGCCAGTATGCCGATCCCGCGTACGCGTCTGGCGCGGCAGCGATCCGGGCCGCCACGGCGGCGACGTCTCGTGCGTCGATCATGCCCACGCGTCCCTGGCCCGCAGAGGAACCGAAACCGCTGGTCTTCGCGATCGCTGGGGCCAGGGCCAGGACATTCTGCATGTAGGCGTTAGCTCGCAGGAGCGTGTGGGCCAGCCCGGAGGCAGTCAGCCCGGCTTCGATCTCGGTCTGCCAGCGCCGCCGGGCGATGGGTGAGTCGGCCGAGGCGTTGCTGGTGACCTTGATAACGTGCCCGGCACTGGTGCGGGCGGCACTGCGGATGACGTTCATCTCCTGCGCAGGCACGCCCGGGCTGACGAGAAGCACGGCTGTGACACCCGCCATCGCCGCATCGATGCTGGCGGGCGCGTCCAGGTCGCCCGTGGCGATTTCCGCTCCGGCCTCTTTCAGTCCCTGCACCGTGTCCGGGTGGCGGACCAGCACCCGGACAGGCACGCCTTGCTGCCTGAGCAGGAGCACGGCTTCGGCCCCCACCTTCCCGGCTGTGGTTACGAGGATCATGGCGCGCTTCTCTCCGCTTGTGAATGGGTTGCACAACCCATTCTGGCCGCTCCAGACTGGGTTGTCAAACCCAGAAAGGTGATAACGTGACGGCATGGTGAGTGAGGTGCACCGGCCCAGGCTGACCTCCAAAGGCGAGCGGACGCGCGCCCGGATCGTCAGCGCTGCGGCTCGGCTGATCTACGAGCGCGGCGTGCCCGGCACCACCCTCGAGGACGTCAGGACGGCGGCGGAGGTCAGCGGCTCGCAGCTCTACCACTACTTCGCGGACAAGGACGAGCTCGTGCAGGCCGTCATCGACCACCAGGCGGACACCATCGTCGGCCACCAGGAACATGCCGACCTCGGCACGATCGAGGGACTGAGAGCCTGGCGCGACATGGTCATCGCCGAGGCCAGGACCACCGAGGGCAAGGGGGGCTGCCCCCTCGGGTCACTAGGCAGCCAACTCGCCGAAAGCGACCCCCAGGCCCGCGCGCTGATCGCCGCCGGCTTCGAGCGGTGGTCAGCCGCCATCCGCGACGGACTGCGGGCTCTTCACGTCGCCGGGCATCTCCCGGCCGGCATCAACCCCGACGACCTTGCCGTGACTCTTCTGGCCGCGCTCCAGGGCGGACTGCTCCTCGCGCAGGTCCAGCGCGACACCCGCCCCCTCGAAACCGCCGTCGACACCATCCTCGCGCTCGCCTCCCCCGCGGCGCGCTAACCGAAGGCACGGCAAGATCTGGCCCCCGGGTCGGCTCCGGACTGCCGGTCGCGGCTCGAGACGGGAACCCGCTGACCTCGGATCTTACGGATCGGTGACGCGACAGCGCGCTGCCGTAAGAAGCCTGCTGCCGCGCGGCGCTCATGGGGTGGGTCGGCAGATCACTGCAGATCCTCCCTTACCGAAGGAGCGGAACGTGGGCAAGCGCAAATGGCTGGCAGCAGGCAGCAGCGTGCTGGCGGCCACGATCGGCCTGCTCGGTGCGGCCACTGCGGCCAGCGCCAGCACGGCCTCACCAGTGGTGGGCTATACCTACCTCGACGGCAACACCACCACCGCCAACACGATCGACGGGTTCGCCCGGCACGCCAACGGCTCGGTCACCCCGCTTCCGGGGTCTCCGTTTGCCGCGGGCGGCGCGGGCACGGGCGCCGGCCTGGCGTCCCAGGGTGCGATCCAGGCCAGTCCGGACGGCCGCTACCTGCTGGCCGTGGATGCGGGCAGCAACCAGATCTCGGTCCTGCGCGTCACCCACGGCGGCGTGCCGGTGCGCGTCGGCCAGCCGGTGTCCTCCGGCGGCGTGAAGCCAGTGAGCGTCGCGGTCTCCCGTTCTGGCCTGGTGTACGTGGCCAACTCCGGCGCGGGCGGCAGCGGCTACTCCGGCTTCCGGCTGGGCCTCGGTGGCAGCCTGACCCCGGTCCCCGGCTCCACGGTCGCGGTCCCCGATGCCGCCGGCCTGGGCGACGTGTTCTTCAGCGCCTTCGGGAACCACCTCATCGGCACCCGCACCGGCACCTCTCAGATCGACAGCTTCGTGGTGCTGCCCGGGGGCCACCTGCTGGCCGCCAAGGGTTCCCCGTTCACCGGGCAGGGCCTCGGCCAGCTCGGCGCGGAGTTCTCCCCCGCCCGCCCCTCACAGCTGTTCGTCAGCAACGCGCACAACGGCGCTGGCCTGGGCACCGTGTCCGCCTACCGCGACCGGTTCTTCGGCCATCTCTCCCCCATCGGATCCTCGCCGTATGCCGACGGTCAGACCGCGCCGTGCTGGGTGGAGATCAGCCACGACGGCAGGTACCTCTTCACCGTGAACACCGGATCGGGGAACATCTCCAGCTACTCCATCAACCCGGACGGCTCACTCGTCCTGACCGGCAGCACGCCCATCAGCGGCGGGGGCGCTGACATCGACGCCCGCCTGTCCCCGGACGGCAAGACGCTGTCCGTGGATGGCAGCGGCAACCACATCCTGTCGGTCTTCGCCGTCCACGGCGGCACCCTCACCGAGCTGCCCAGCTCACCGACACCCCTGCCCGCCGGGGGCTCCCCCGCCGGGATCGTCACCATCTAGGCCCATCCAGCCCGGTGTCCCTGGCCCGCCCGACCGGCGGGCCAGGGACATCCCCGTCCCTGCAGGGGGCGGTCCAGGCATCGTGCTCGCGCAGGCAGCGGATGAGGCAGCGCCCGGTCTTACCCCGGGCTTCCGGCTTCCGCGGTGCAGGGCAGGGCCGCAGCTTCCGTAGGATCAGGATCATGGCGCCCGCTGATCCCACCGCCGACGGGATCTCCCCGGCACCGCGGTTCGATCCCGACTCCGACCAGTGGGTCCGGGTGCTCAGCGGCCCTGGGCCGCAGCGGGAGGCGGCCCTCGCGCGCCTGCACGGCCTGCTGCTGCGGATCGCGAGCGGCGAGTTGCAGCGGCGTGGCGGCCAGTTCCGCAT
>JAOPYP010000832.1 GCA_025964635.1 Actinomycetes bacterium
GACCGGCTGTTCCTCTCACCGCGCACGGTCAGCTCGCACCTGTACCGGTCCTATCCCAAGCTCGGGGTCGCCGGCCGGCACCAGCTACGCGACGTAGTCGCCCGCGCCAGCACGCCGGCGCCAGCCCGCGAAAGCAGCACGGATCACCACGAGTATTCATGAGGTGCGCCGGCTGCTGCTCCGCGTGGCCGCCGGGACGCTGGGCCTGAGACCTGGCGGCCACGCAACTCCGATCGGCACGGTGCGCACGTCCGTGGCCCCGTGCTACATCCCGGTGCCATTGATGGGGATGGTGAGGGAGTGCGGCCCGTACCGGTCTGTCCAGGCAAACGTGTAGGCGCCGGTGGTGTACCCGGTGGCGGCCGGGGTGAAGGTGACGGGGATGCTGAGGTCATAGCCGCCGTTGACCGGCAGGCCCGGGGCGACCTTGTCCGGGGCGTGGAAGGGCCCGGCCAGTCTGGTGGTGCTCACCAGCGCGGCCTGGTTGCCCGCGTTGACGATGTGGATGAACCGGGTGGCGGTCTGCCCGACGGGGACATCTCCGAAGCTGATGCTCTGGGGAGCGCTGAACTTGCTGACGGCCGGCGCGCTCGCGCCGGACAGGCTGACCTTCGCTGGGGTGCCGCTGCTGCCGGTGATGGTGAGCGCCGAGTTGGAGGACACCGCCTGGCTGGGGGTGTACGCGAACTGCACGGTTACGGACTGACCAGGGCGCAGGACGGTGCCCAGCCGGGGCAGGAACCTGGCCGAGAAGGGGGCGCCGGGGCCGCTGATCCTGGTGATCCGCTGCGGGGTGGTGCCGCCGTTGACGATCGTGCTGACCGCGTATTCGGGCAGGCCGACCGGTACCGGGCCGACCTGCGTGCCGTCGTTGAGCGACAGCAGCATGGACAGCGAGGACGCGGTGGCGTACAGCCCGGTCCGGGTGGCGTCGGCGATGAGCGGGACGCTGACGGTCACGTTCGGCCCGGCGGCAGTGGCGAACGACACCGCACCGCTGGTGCCGCCGGGGGCGGTGGGGGCGAACGTCACCGGCGCATGCAGTGCGTCCCCGCTGTGCAGGATGACCGGGAAGGTGACCGGCACCGGCGTACCGCCTCGTGAGGTTTCGGTCACCTGGCCGAGTGTGAACGGGTCGGGCGAGGTGATGGCGGAGGAACTGACGCCAGTCACGGTGACAGCCCGGGACGCGGTCACGGTGGCGGTCCGGGTGGTGGCCGAGCCCACGGCGGTGGTGCCGAACTCCCCGGTCCCAGCCCGCTGCAGGGCGGCACCGGTAGTGACGCCGAAGCCGAGAAGGTGGCCGTCCAGGGTGCCCACGTAGACCATGCCGTTGCTGGTCGCGGGGACGGTGAAGTTGCTGGCCGTCCCGATCGGCTCTCCATCTATCTGCTGGAGTTTCACCCCGCCGCCCTTCGCCGGCTGCGGCACGACGGGGAAGGCGATGAGGGACGAGCTCGAGCCGGAGTTGTTCACGACCCACACGACCGCGGACGACGGGTCGTTGCCGTTGGACGTGACTACTGGTGACCCGGAGCCGTAGCCGAACAGGAAGGTGCTGTTGGCCACGTCGGTCAGTTGCGGCACCCCGCTGCTGCCGGTGTCGATCCGGAAGGCCCGCACGTAGTCGTTCTTGCCCACGGAGTACACGTAATCGGAGTTCCCGGAGGACCCCGCCGGGATGGGGGACGTGCTGGCCTCGAACACCGCGGGGTGCCCCCACAGGCCGCCGTAGGGCTGGCTCTGGTACAGGTTCTGGTCCGAGCCGCCGGGGCCCTGCTTGCGGCCGCCGAGGTTGTCGGCGTTCAGGAGAAATATGTGACCGACCTTGCCGTCCTGGACCAGGATGTGCGGGTACGCCGCGGTGCCCACCGGCAATTCGGCCGGGCCGGCGGAGCCGTAGTCGAGGTCATTGGCGTCGAGGGTCGGGGCGTCGGCCGGGCTGAAGAAGTCCTGCGCGGCCAGGGTCCCGTTGGACTGCGGCGCCAGCCGGACCACGGACTCCGCGAGCTGGGCCGGTGGACTGCTGCCGGGGCCAACCGCGGGGGAGACGCCGTTGCCGGAGGTGAGGAAGATCCGGCCGGGCCCGTCCGACACCAGCCCGCCGCTGCTTTGCCAGATGCCGGCCTGGTTGTTGGTCACCCCGGCTTCATCGGTCCACAGGGTGGAATTGGCCTTGTTCGCCAGGTCCACGGCGGCCACGTACCCGGCGTAGGGCTGGTGGTCGCAGTGCGAGGCGAACGCCGCGTAGACCCACCCGTTCATCAGCAGCAGGCCCGCCCGCTGGCCCTGCTGCACGGTGCTGAAGGTGATGTGAGAGTCGTTCGACGGGCTGCCGTAGATTCCCCGCTGGAAGGTGAGGGCGCCCGTCGTGATGTTTATCCCGTACAGCCGCCAGGCGACAGACGTTCCGGTGACCACCTGGGCCATCACGTAAGCCGTCCCGGACGACGGGTCATAGACCGGGGTCGAGCTGGTCCCGATGTTGGGGGCCACGTTGTTGCAGGTCTTGATGGCATACGGTGTTCCCAGCGAGGTCGACCACAGGATCGCGCCAGTGCTGGCGTTCAGCCCGTAAACCCAGTCGTTCTCGGTCGCCACGATCACGGTGGAGCCGATCACCAGCGGCTGGGCGTACACCTGGCCGTTCACGGCGGTGCGGAACACCTGGCCGAAGCCGGGACCGTGCACCACTGAGGGGCTCAGGGCCGGTTCGCTGGGGTCCCACCCGGTGCGCAGGTTGTCCTGCGAGGCGGTGGGGTCGTCCCGGGGTGCGGGCTGAGCGGCAGTTAATCCCGCCGCCCGGGCGGCCCGGCCGGAGCTGGCGGCCGCCACACCGGCAGCCGCCGGAAGGGCGGTAAACGCCAGCGCCAGCACGGCCACGCCAGCACCCATGTGGTGGGCCCGCCCCATCACGCGGGCGGAGCGCAGGACAGTCCCGGGTACAAGTGAGCGCATGAGTAGCCCCCCATCCGACCTACGCAGCGAACGCTGCGCCCAGTACAGCGGGGGCAACTGGGGCAGTAGCTAAGTCACATACACGGAAACACGAAATCAGATGTTTCGCAACAGTCAGGTTGGGTCGCCACATTCACGCCTTGATGGCGTGCGTGCGTGCTTGGGCTGGCCCGGCTAGGCCCGCGCGCCTGGTTTACGTCGTTACCACGGTCACGACGGTGTGGCCGATTTTGATCTTGTCGCCTTTTTTCAGCCGCTGGGGTGCGTGGATCCGGCGCCCGTTGAGCCAGGTACCGTTTTTTGATCCGAGGTCTTCGACGTACCACAGGCCGTGGGCGGCCTGGAAGCGGGCGTGCTGGGTGGAGGCGAAGTCATCGCTGATGATCAGCGTGCCCAGGCGACCGGCCGTGAAGCTGGTGTGGAAAGTGTGCTGCTGGTCTCCGGCCTGAAGGAGCAGGGACTGGGCCGGGACGGCATCGGCGAGGGTGATGCCGGTTTGCCCGGCGACGGCGGACACGGCGGCCTTCCAGGCTTGCTGCTCCTGCTCGGTGCTGTCTTCCCACGGCGGGAGAGATCCAGGGTTGGAGCCGCGGTGGGCTTCGTAGGCAGTCCGCGCGAGGTGCTCGATGCCGACGCTGGTCACGCCTTCAATGATGCCAGAGGCAGGGTGATGGCTGCCGCAAACGGGGGCGGCATTCGGCGGGCCGTGTGTGGCTCGGGCGGCTTGCCGCCGGTCACCAGGCCGGGCCAACCAGTGTCAGTAAGGCACGGACCGCGTTTCAGTGGCTGGTCAGGTGGATCACGCCGACGTCGGACAACCCGTTCAATGCGAGTTGCACGGCGAGCGCGGCGAGCAGGAAGCCGAATACCTTCTCGGTGACCAGCATCCGGCTGGCGTCCAGGTGGTTGCTGACCCGCACGGCCCAGCGGAACACGGCGATGTCGAGCGCGAGGATCACGATGAGGATCCCGGCCACGACGGCGAACACGGCGAGGGTGCTGGCTTCTGCGGAGGCGGTGACCAGTGCGACGATCCCGGCTGGGTTGAGCAGGTAGGGCACGGCCAGCGGGAAGACGGCGAGCTGCATCGGGTCCTTGTTTTCGGCCAGGTGGCTATCGTCGTTGCGGTCGTGCTGCCCGAGCACCATGGTGACCGCAATGATCAGCAGGATGATGCCGCTGGCGACGCCGAGTGCGCCGGGAGAGAAGTGCAGCAGCCTGGTCAGCAGGCCGCCGAGGACCAGCAGGAGTATGGCGACCGTGGTGGCGGTGGTCAGCATCTTGCGCAGGACGCGGCGCTTCGTGGCTTCCGGCATCTGCTTGGTCGCCTCGAGGAAAGGCACCAGCGCGATTTTCGGGCCAATGCCGATCAGGAGCAGCAGGAAGGTGTCGATGACAAAGGTGGCGTTGAGTGATTCAAGCTTCATGCCGGCGCCTGCGCCCTTCAGATCCGGTGGGCCTGGGACGGCAGGCGCATGGCCTTCAGTATGTCGGGGTTCAGCCGGGCGAGGGCATCACCGGCGGCCAGCTTGTAGCCGTAGGTGTAGGTCGGGGTGTTGTACGCCATCCGGATCACGTCCTCGACGGTCGCGTTGCTGTGGATCATGGCTTGTCCGGTGCCGGCGATCTCCGAGGCGATATCGCAGATCGCATGGACGCCCAGGAGCACTCCGGTAGCGCCGTGGAAGACCAGTTTGAGCAGCCCTTCCTGGCCGGCGATGATCCCGCGTGGCGTGGTGCCGAGCTCGCAGCGCCCGGTCTCAAACGGGATTCCCCCGGCGGCGCAGTCTTCCTCGCTCTTGCCTGCCCGCGCCACCTCGGGCAGCCCGTATATCACGGCTGCTGGTATCTGGTCGACGTGCGCGGAGAAATCGAGACCGAGCGCGCCGCACAGAGCCTGGCGCCCCTGGTCGGTAGCGACCGAGGCGAGGGAGGGGCCGATGACGTCGCCCGCGGCGAAGATCCACGGGCAGCTGGTGCGCCGCTCAGCGTCGACGATGATCCGGCCTCGGGCGTCGACCTCGACCCCGGCGACGTCGAGGCCCAGGGCCGCCGTGCTGACGCTGCGGCCGGCGGCGAACAGCAGCGCGTCGGGGCGCAACTGCTGGCCGTCGTCCAGCGCCACGGCCAGGTCGCCGCCGTCCTTGCGCACCGAGATCATGCCGGTGCCGAGGATCACCCGGTTTCCCCGGGCGAGAAAGACCTGCTCGAGCCGCTGCGAGATTTCGCCGTCCATCATCGCGGTCAGCCGGGAAGCGGCGTCGAGGATGGTGACGGGCACGCCGAGGGCGGAGAAGATGGTGGCGTACTCGACCCCGATCGCGCCTCCTCCCACGATCAGCAGCTCGCGTGGTTTGCGCGTGATGCCGGTGACGGTCTCAGAGTCGAAGACGCACGGGTCATCGAAGGGCACGCTGGCGGGCCGCAGCGGCCTCGAGCCGGTCGCGATGATGACGCGCTCCGCGTGCAGCCGCATCTGCGTGCCATCGCCCGCGCGGGCCACCACCGTGTGCTCGCCTTCCAGCCGCGCCTCGCCGTCGACCAGGTACACGTCCCGCTCGCGGATCCGCTTCAGCGTTTCCTGCCGCAGCTGCTCGCTGACCTCACGGGCCCGTGCGCGGATGGCCGGGTACATCACCTCCGGCGGCGCGGACAGGGCGACCCCGTAGACCTTCTCCTTTTCGAAGGCGCTGAGGTAGACGGCGGCTTCGCGGAAGGTCTTCGTGGGCGCGCCACCACTGGTGACCACGGTGCCGCCGACCGTGTCCCGCTCCACCAGCGCGACCGAGTAGCCGAGGTTCCCGCCGAGTTCCGCCGCCGCCTCACCAGCCGGGCCCGCGCCGATGACCACCACATCATGGCGGCTGCCCACCTCACCATGCGAAGCCATCACTGATCTCCGTCCAGCCCCGGGCACGTCCCCCGTAATCTTTCCCCCCGCGCCGACGGCCAGGATCACCCGTCAGGGACGATCCCCAGCCGCGTGAAAGCCGTGATCCGGCGAGAGGGCGCGGCCGTCTAGTAACCCTGGCCCTCGCGTGCCTCGCTGGGACCAGCCAATGGCACCGCGTCGCGGCGGGCGGCGCGCTCCTGGGCCTGGGAGATGGCCCAGGCCGCGTTGACCAGGCCGATGTGGCTGAAGGCCTGCGGGAAGTTGCCGATCATCTCGCCGCTCGCCGCGTCGACCTCCTCGGCCAGCAGCCCGACGTCGTTGATCGCGGCGACCGCCCGGTTGAAGGTCGCCGTGGCTTCGTCCAGCTCCCCGGCCAGGGCCTGGGCGTGGGCCAGCCAGAACGTGCACAGCAGGAAGGTTCCCTCGTCCCCGGCCAGGCCGTCGTGGGCCAGGTACCGGTACACCAGGCCCCGCTCGTCGGTCAGCCGGGCCGCGGTCGCGTCAATGGTCGCCTTCATCCGCGGGTCATCGCCCGGCAGGAAGCCGGTGATGGCCAGCATCAAGTTGGAGGCGTCCAGGTCATCGGCGCCGAAGGCCTGGGTGAAGGCGCCGGCTTTGTCGCTCCACCCGTGCTCGAGAATGGCCGCGCGGATCTCGTCGCGGGCCGCGGCCCAGCCCGTCACCTGGCGCTCAGCGCCGAGCTGGGGAGCCAGGTCGATCGCGCGGTCGAGCGCGGCCCAGCACATCAGCTTGGAGTACAGGAAGTCACGGGGCTCCCCGCGGATTTCCCAGATGCCCTGATCCTTTTCCGTCCACCGGCTGGCGGCGGTGTCGGCGGCGGCGGCCAGGAAACGCTGGGTGACCGGATCGAGGTCACCTAGCTGCTGGACCAGCCGCTGGGCGGCGCCGAGCAACTCGCCGTACACGTCCAGCTGGCGCTGGGTCCACGCGCCGTTGCCGACCCGGACCGGCCGGCTGGCCCGCCAGCCGGCCAGGTGCGGCAGTTCCCGCTCGGAAAGGTCACGCTCACCGCCGACCCCGAACATGATCTGCAGGTCCTTGCCCCGCTGCAGCTGGGATGCCGCCGCCTCAGCCAGGAACCCGAAGAACTTGTTCGCCTCGTCGGGGCACGCCGCTACCCACAGAGCCTCCATGGTCAGGCTGGCGTCCCGAACCCAGGTGTAGCGGTAATCCCAGTTCCGCTCGCCGCCGACCGTCTCCGGCAGCGAGGTGGTCGGCGCGGCCACGATCGCACCGGTCGGCGCGAACGTCAGCGCCTGCAGGACTCGCCCGGACTGGTGCACCAGCTCCCGCCAGGGGCCCTCGTAGGCCTGATGGATGGCCGACCAGGACCGCCATCCGGCCAGGGTGTCCGCCAGGCGGGCGGCGATCGTTTCGGAGTCCCAGGCGTGCAGCGGCGGCTCCCACGCCTGGCCGTGGGCCAGCGCGAAGCCGGCCGACTGCCCGGCCGTCACCTGCAGGCGCGCGGTGGCTGTCCCGCCGTCAACCCGGAACTCGGCAGGCGCGGACAGCAGCAGCCGGACTGACCCGCCCCGGGCGGACAGTCCACCAGGTACCGCTTCCAGGATCGGATGGATCAGGCCGTATTCCGGCCGGGGGGCGTAGCTGAGCTCGATCTCCATTTCCCCGCTGGTGCATACCAGCCGGCGCAGCAGCACCCCGGGGGACCCAGTGCCCAGGGCATGGCCTCGCTCATTGCGGCCAACCGCCATCGCATCGGTCAGAACCACGGTGCCAGTGGCCGTCGTGAAGGTGGTTTCCAGCGCCATGGTCTGGTCCGCGTAGGCCCGGCTGGTCCCGAAATCCCCGGCCGGCGCGATGGCGAAATGCCCGGCAGCAGGGTCGAGCAGGCGGGCGAAGACGGCCGGGGCGTCGAAACGCGGGCAACACAGCCAGTCCACTGAGCCGCCCCGGCTGACCAGCGCCGCCGAGTGGCAGTCCGACAGCAGGGCGTAGTCGCCGATCGGCAGGCTATCCATCACGGTTCCCTTCTCCGTCGTATCCGGACGGGACGGGGGCGCCGACCGGCACAGCCGCCCAGCTGCCCGTTCCGGTGGCGGCTGCCGCGTCCGCCGTGAGGGCGTGCAGCGCGCCGCCGGGCCGCCCGGCCGTCGGCTGCAGGCGAATGTCATCCAGCAGCCGGGGCTTGCCGTTAATGATCGTCATGTCGCTCCTTCAGCGGGCTGCCCCGGCGCGGGCCGGCCAGATCTTCGGTGTCACTGATCCTGCGGGTTCTGCGGTGGCCGCTAAGCCCCGTTGAGCAGGGCACGGGCCAGGCCGGCGTGCGTGACCAGGCCGTGAATCATCCCGCCGCGGATCGCCGCGCGGACCGCGGCGACCTTGGAGACCCCGTAAGCGACCGCGATGATGGTCGGGATCTTGGCCAGCACCTGCCCAGGAGTGACGATCATGCGGCTGTCCAGCCCCGTCGGCACCGGACGCCCGTCCTTCCCCAGGAAGACCCCGGCCATCTCGGCAATTACCCCGAGCCGGGCGATGTCCGCCCGCTCCGCGGGGCTGCACGCATCGTAGATGGTGGACAGCCCGGGTGCCCAGGCGCCGATCGCGACCATCGTGATTGTCACCGACGGGACCAGTGCCAGCGCGTCGGCGACGTCGGCCTGCCTGCGGATGGCGGCGGCCGTCCCGGCATCGTCGAGGATCATCGGTGCGTAGAAGACGTGCGCGGTGCCGCCGCCGATCCGGGCCACGGAGCGCACCAGGTCGAGCAGGTCCCTGCCGTCCGGTGGCGGGACCGCCCCGGTCAGCTGGACGATCGGGCAGGGCGGCATCCGGGTCAGCGCGGCGGCCAGCCCGCTCAGCGACCGCGCCCAGGTCAGGCCGATGACATCACTGGGGGTGATGATGTCGGTCAGCGCCTGGCCGGCCGCCTCACTCAGGCGGCGGCGCAGCGCAGGCTCGTCCTCGTCAGGAAAATCAAACGCGAAGGCGTACTTCAGCCCGAACGCGGAGCAGAGTTCGGCGGACAGCCCAGCGTCCAGGGCTCCGCCGGGCAGCCCGATCTCGATGCGCACCATGCCGGCCTCGCGGGCTGAGTCGAGCAGCCGGGAGACCCGGAACCGGCTGATGCCCAGCTGGTCGGCAATGTCCACCTTCGAGACGCCGTCGAGGTAGAACTGCCGCGCCACCCGTGCGGCCAGCACGATCTCCGCCGGCCGATCGGCGGACAGCCCGGCCATTGGCTCCCCCAGTCACCAGCAACCCAGCGAGCGCTCATCTGAGCGATACGAACTCATAATTGCAGTTTCTTCTTGACTTTGCCTAGGACCCGACTCACTGTGTTGGGTATCCGCCTGGTCAGGATGAGCGCTAGCCGCTCATATGAGCAGCGGAGGCGGCCCGTACGGGACAGAGAAGTCACGCCGACGACGGGACAGAACGATGGCTCGAGGACGAGACACCGGACTAACCGCAGCCCGCACCCCCGCGTCGCCGCTCAGCCGCCGGGCCTTCCTGGCCGGGGCCTCCGGCGGGGCGGCGCTGGCCCTGGCCGGCTGCGCCACCGGCGCGAAGCAGCTCTTCTCCGGCGGGAACTCTGGGACGACGATCACCGTGGCGATCGTGTCCAACTCGCAGATGCAGGACGCGATCAGCCTGTCCCACCTGTTCGAGCAGCAGCACCCGGGCATCCACCTGTCATTCGTCTCGCTCCCGGAGAACGAGGCGCGCGCCAAGATCACCGCGGACGTGTCCACCAAGGGCGGCGAGTTCGACGTGGTGATGATCAGCAACTACGAGACGCCGATGTGGGCGGCCAACGGCTGGCTGGTGAATCTGCAGCCGTACATCAACGCCACCCCCGGCTACGACGCCGGCGACTTCCTGCCCCAGCTGCGGGCGACGCTGTCGCACAAGGGGGACCTGTACTCGGTACCGTTCTACGGCGAGTCCTCGTTCCTCATGTACCGCAAGGACCTGATGGCTCAGGCCGGCATCAAGATGCCGGCCCGGCCCACCTGGACCCAGGTGGAAAAGATCGCCGCCCAGATGCATAACGCCAAGAAGGGGCGGGCCGGCATCTGCCTGCGCGGTGACCCTGGGTGGGGGGAGAACCTGGCGCCGATGAACACGGTGATCAACTCATTCGGCGGCCGCTGGTTCACCCCGGCCTGGCAGGCCCAGCTGACCAGCCCCGAAGTAACGCGCGCGGTCAGCACGTACGTGTCGGTGCTGCAGAAATACGGCGAGCCGGGCGCCCCCCAGGCCGGCTTCTCCGAATGCGCCACCCTGTACGGCCAGGGAGACGCGGCCATGTGGTACGACGCGACCTCCGCGGTCAGCGTCATCGAGGACCCGCAGAGCAGCAAGGTGGCCGGCCGTAACGGCTATGCCTGGGCCCCGAGCCAGGACGGCCACCCGGCCGGCTGGCTGTACACCTGGTCGCTGGCGATCCCCGCCACCTCCCCGCACAAGCAGGCCGCCTGGGACTTCGTCGCCTGGATGACCTCGAAGTCCTACATCAGGACGGTGGGCAGCAAGCTGGGCTGGTCGCACGTGCCGCCCGGCAGCCGTTTCTCCAGCTACCAGATACCGCAGTACAAGAAGCTGTCCGCGGTCTACGGCCCGCTGACCCTGCAGTCCATCAACGCCACCAACTCGGCGCACCCCACGGTCAAGCCGGTGCCCTACACCGGTGTCCAGTTCCTGGACATCCCGGAGTTCCAGGACCTGGGCACCACCGTCAGCCAGCAGTTCAGCGCGGCCATCGCCGGCCAGCAGTCGGTCGGGTCCGCGCTCAGCCAGGCCCAGCAGTACGCCCAGGTCGTCGGCGACACCTACCGGAACGCCTGATGGCCGGCGCCGGCTTCCGACACAGCACCGCATCCCCCGGGAGGTCCCGATGACCGCGATCGCTCCGCCGGTTGCCGCCGCGCGTCCCGCGCGGGCCCGTCCCGACCGCCGCCGCCAGGGCTGGGTGCGGCGCGCGCCGCTGCTGCCCGCGCTGGTCTTCACGATCATCGTGACCCAGCTGCCATTCCTCCTGACGCTCTGGTACTCGCTGCAGTCGTGGAGCCTGGTCCGGCCCGGGTCCGAGCACTTCGTCGGGTTCAGCAACTATGCGGACGTGTTCAAGGACAGCCAGTTCCGCACGACCGCGGTGAACACGGTCATCATGACCGTGGGCACGGTGCTCATCGCGATGGTCATCGGCGTCGGCCTGGCCCTGGTGCTGGACCGGAAGTTCCTCGGCCGGGGCGTCGTGCGCACCCTGCTGATCACGCCGTTCCTGGTCATGCCGGTGGCCGGCGCCCTGCTGTGGAAGACGACCATGTTCGATCCCACGTTCGGCATCGTCAACTTCCTGCTCCGGCCGTTCGGCATCGGCCATTTCAACTGGGTCGGCAGCTTCCCGCTGGGCTCGGTCATGATCGAGATGATCTGGCAGTGGACGCCGTTCATGATGCTGCTCGTGCTGGCCGGGCTGCAAAGCCAGCCCAAGGACATCCTGGAGGCGGCCAGCACTGACGGCGCACGGCCCCTGCAGATCTTCCGCGAGCTGACCCTGCCGCACCTGCGCCGCTACATCGAGCTCGGCATCGTGCTCGGCGCCGTCTACGTGGTCAACGAATTCGACGCGGTCTACATGATGACCCAGGGCGGGCCGGGCATCTCCAGCGCCAACCTGCCCTTCTACATCTACCAGCGGGCATTCCTGGGCTTCCAGGTCGGCCAGGCGGCCGCGATGGGCGTGGTGGTGGTCGTGGCGACGATCATCATCGCCACCTTCGCGCTACGGCTGATCTTCACCTCGTTCTCCGGAACGGAGCAGGCGGCATGACTAGCGCGGACATGACCACGGCGGAACCGGGCGTCGGCACCGCGGCGCCGCGGCGCGTGGCACCCAGGAAGAAGCGGGGTAACAGCATCCCCGTGGGCATCGTCGGCTGGATCGTGGGGATCGTGTTTTTCTTCCCGGTCCTGTGGATGGTGCTCACGTCGTTCAAGACCGAGGCCCAGGCGTACACCAACACGCCGAGCCTGATCTTCTCGCCCACCCTGTCGCAGTACAAGACGGTGTTCTCCAGCGGCATCTGGCCGTACGTGGCGAACTCGGCATTCGCCACCATCGTGTCCACGATCCTGGTTCTGCTGCTGGCCACCCCGTGCGCGTTCGCGCTCTCGCTGCGCCCGGTGCGCAAGACGCGCGATGTGCTGTTCTTCTTTATCAGCACCAAGATGCTGCCAGTGGTCGCCGCGATCATCCCGATCTACATCGCCGCACGTGACCTGCACATGCTGGACAACATCTTCACCCTGGTGATCCTGTACACCGCGATGAACCTGCCGATCGCGGTGTGGATGATGCGGTCGTTCTTCCTGGAGGTTCCGGGCGAACTGCTGGAGGCGGCCGAGATGGACGGGGCGCCGCTGCGCCGGACCGTGACCGAGGTGATCTTGCCGGTGGTCGCGCCCGGCCTGGCGGCCACCGCGCTGATCTGCTGCATCTTCGCCTGGAATGAGTTCTTCTTCGCGGTGAACCTCACCGCGACCCAGGCGGCCACGGTACCGGTGTTCCTGGTCGGCTTCATCTCGTCCGAGGGCCTGTACTTCGCCCAGCTGGCCGCGGCGGCGACGGTGGCGACCCTGCCCGTCATCCTGGCCGGATGGGTGGCGCAGCGCCAGCTGGTGCGCGGCTTGTCCTTCGGGGCCATCAAGTGATACGGGCAACTGGACACGGGCAAGTGAACACGGGAGTCGATCATGGCTGAGGTCACGTACGACAGCGCCACGTGCATCTACCCGGGCGCGGAGCGGCCTGCGGTGGACGCGCTCCAGCTGGCCATCAAGGACGGCGAGTTCGTGGTCATGGTGGGCCCGTCGGGCTGCGGCAAGACCACGGCCCTGCGGATGCTGGCCGGGCTGGAAGAGATAGACGACGGATCGATCCGCATCGACGGCAAGGACATGGTGGGCGTGCCGTCCCGGGACCGGGACATCGCGATGGTGTTCCAGAACTACGCGCTCTACCCCAGCAAGACCGTCGGCGAGAACATGGGGTTCGCGCTGAAGATGCAGGGCGTGGCCAAGGACGAGCGCGCCCGCCGGGTCCGGGAGGCGGCCGAGCTGCTCGACCTGGAGCCGTTCCTGGACCGCAAGCCGCGTAATCTGTCCGGCGGGCAGCGCCAGCGGGTGGCCATGGGCCGCGCCATCGTGCGTGAGCCCAAGGTCTTCTGCATGGACGAGCCGCTGTCCAACCTGGACGCCCAGCTGCGGGTGTCGACCCGGACGCAGATCGCCGAGCTGCAGCGCCGGCTGCGGGTGACCACTGTCTATGTGACCCATGACCAGGTGGAAGCCATGACCATGGGCGAGCGGGTGGCGGTCATGCGGGCCGGGCAGCTGCAGCAGTTCGCTTCGCCCACAGAGCTCTATGACCGGCCGACGAATGTGTTCGTGGCCGGGTTCATCGGGTCGCCGGCCATGAACCGGTTCGACGCCACCGCGGATACTGGCGGCATCCATCTGGGCGTCGCCACGCTCCGGCCGGCCGACGCTCAGCTGCGCGCCGCCCAGGGACACAGCAAGCTGATCGTCGGGGTCAGGCCCGAGCACCTGGCGATCGGCGACGGCGACGGCGAGCTGACGGTCAAGGTCGCGCTGGTCGAGGACCTGGGCAGCGACTCTTACATCTACGGTCGCCTGGCCGACGACGCGTCGAGCAGCGTCATCGTCAGGTCCGGCCGGGAGCACCCCCGGCACGGGGACATCGTCAAGGTCGCTGTGGATACCACTCACCTGCACATATTCGATGCGGACACCGGGTTGCGGCTCGGCGAATGAGAGCGGCCAGCCGCCGCGAAGCGCGCCCGGGAACATGACCGTGATCGGCAACCCTGAGAGGACATGATGCGTGCCGTTACCTGGGAGGCGCCTGGCCAGCTCAAGATCACCGAGGCCGCCGACCCGGCGCCGCAGCACGGCGAGCTGGTCATCCAGGTGGGGATCTGCGGTATCTGCGGCACTGACCTGCACATCGCCGACGGCGAGTTCCCCCCCACGCCGTACCCGATCATCCCGGGCCACGAGTTCGCCGGCCGGATCGTGGCCCGCGGTGCCGGGGTTCCCGGCGACTGGCCAGAGGGTGCGCGGGTCGCCGTGGATCCCTCGCTGTTCTGCGGGCACTGCCCGGCCTGCCGCGGCGGCCGCGGAAACCTCTGTGCGAACTGGAATGCGATCGGGGACACCGTGAACGGCGCGTTCGCCGACTACGTCGCGGTCCCCGCGGTGAACGCCTACCGCATCCCGGACAGCGTGGATGATGCCCAGGGCGCGCTCATCGAGCCGCTGTCCTGCGCCGTGCACGGGCTGCGGCGCCTCGGCCCGGTCCTCGGGCACGACGTCCTGCTGATCGGCGCGGGCACGATGGGGCTGCTGCTCCTCCAGCTGCTCAACCACGCGGGCGCCCGCTCCGTGAGCATGGTTGACCGGAAGGCGGCCCGGCTGACGGCGGCCAAGGCCGTCGGTGCGGCCCGCGTCGCCGAGGATGTCTCCGCGCTCGATCACGGCAGCTTCGGGGTGGCGGTGGACGCGACGGGGGTGCCTGCCGCGATCGAGGCCGCGTTCGGCGCGATCGATCGCGGCGGCCGGCTGCTGATCTTCGGTGTGGCCAGCGGGGACGCCAGCGTGTCGCTGTCCCCGTTCCGCATCTACAACGACGAGATCACCGTGCTCGGGTCGATGGCCGTGCTCAACAGCTTCGGGGCCGCAGCTGACCTGATGGCGGCGGGCACCATCGACACCAGCCCGCTGCTTGGACCGCCCTTCGCCCTTGATCAGTTCCCCGAGGCACTGGCCAGCGTCCGCCGCGGCGAGGGCATCAAGCTCCAGGTGGCGCCGGCCGGCTCGGGTCACGCTCCGCGCTGATCGGGTGCACAGCCCAGGCCGGGCCATCGCGGGGCCCGGGGGAGATGCAGACCTGCCCGTCCAGGCCGGCCGGCCCGGGCCGACCTGGACGTCCTGATCAGGTGAGGTCGAACCGGTCGAGGTTCATCACCTTGTCCCAGGCCGCGACGAAGTCGGTCACGAACTTCTGCCTCGCGTCATCGCTCGCGTAGACCTCGGCGAGCGCGCGCAGCTCGGAGTTCGACCCGAAGACGAGGTCGGCACGGCTGCCAGTCCACGTGACCTCGCCCGTGGCGGCGTCGCGGCCCTCGAACGTGTTCGCGTCCTCGGACGTCGCCGTCCACGTCGTGCCCATGTCGAGCAGGTTGACGAAGAAGTCGTTGGTCAGCGACCCGGGGGTCGCGGTGAAGGCACCGGCCGGCGACTGCTGGTAGTTCGCGCCCAGGACGCGGAGGCCACCGACCAGGACCGTCATCTCGGGGGCGCTCAGCGTCAGCAGGTTGGCCCGGTCGAGCAGCAGGTACTCCGCCGGCAGCCGGTTGCCCTTCCCGAGGTAGTTGCGGAACCCGTCGGCGGCGGGCTCGAGCGCGGCGAACGCCTCCACGTCGGTCTGCACCTGCGACGCGTCCGCGCGGCCCGGAGTGAAGGGGACCTCGACGGCGAAGCCGGCGTCCTTCGCGGCCTGCTCGACGGCCGCACCACCGGCGAGCACGATCAGGTCGGCCAGCGAGACCTGCTTGCCGCCGGTCTGGGCGGCGTTGAAGGCCTGCCGGATCCCCTCCAGGGTGCGCAGCGCCGTGGCCAGCTGGTCGGGGTCGTTGACCTCCCACCCGCTCTGCGGCTCGAGGCGGATGCGCGCGCCGTTGGCGCCGCCGCGCTTGTCGCTGCCGCGGAAGGACGAGGCCGCCGCCCACGCGGTGGACACGAGCCGGGCGACCGGCAGTCCCGAGGCGAGGATCTGGGCCTTGAGGGAGGCGATATCGCCGACGTCGATGAGCTCGTGCGTCACCGCGGGGATGGGATCCTGCCACAGCAGCGTCTCGGCCGGGACCTCCGGGCCGAGGTAGCGCGCGATCGGGCCCATGTCACGGTGCGTCAGCTTGAACCACGCCCGGGCGAAGGCGTCCGCCAAGGCGCCGGGGTTCTCCAGGAAGCGGCGCGTGATCTGCTCGTAGACCGGGTCGGTGCGCAGCGCGAGGTCGGTCGTCAGCATCGTCGGGGGGTGGCTCTTCGAGGGGTCGTGGGCGTCGGGGACGGTACCCGCCCCGGCCCCGTCCCTCGGCTTCCACTGATACGCACCGGCCGGGCTCTTGGACAGCTCCCATTCGTAGCCGTAGAGGGTCTCGAGGAAGCTGTTGTCCCACGCCACCGGGGTGCTCGTCCAGGTCACCTCGAGACCGCTGGTGATCGTGTCGCCGCCCTTGCCGGAGCCGTAGGTGCTCTTCCAGCCGAGGCCCTGCTGCTCGAGCGGGGCCGCCTCGGGGTCGGGGCCGACGTTCTCCGCCGGGCCCGCACCGTGGGTCTTGCCGAAGGTGTGACCGCCCGCGATCAGGGCGACCGTCTCCTCGTCGTTCATGGCCATCCGGCGGAACGTCTCGCGGATGTCGCGGGCCGCGGCCAGCGGGTCCGGGGTGCCGTTCGGGCCCTCCGGGTTGACGTAGATGAGGCCCATCTGGACCGCGCCGAGGGGCTCCTCGAGGTCCCGGTCGCCGGTGTAGCGCTCGTCGTCGAGCCACGTGGTCTCGGGGCCCCAGTAGACGTCCTCGTCCGGTTCCCAGACGTCCGGCCGGCCGCCGGCGAAGCCGAAGGTCGTGAAGCCCATCGACTCCAGGGCGACGTTGCCGGTGAGGATCATGAGGTCGGCCCAGGAGATCTTCTGGCCGTACTTCTTCTTGACCGGCCACAGCAGCCGGCGGGCCTTGTCGAGGCTGACGTTGTCCGGCCAGCTGTTGAGCGGCGCGAAGCGCTGCTGGCCGGCGCCCGCGCCACCGCGGCCGTCGCTGATGCGGTAGGTACCCGCGCTGTGCCACGCCATCCGGATCATGAGCGGGCCGTAGTGGCCGAAGTCCGCCGGCCACCAGTCCTGCGAGGTCGTCAGCACCTCCGCGATGTCCTGCTTCACGGCCGCGAGGTCCAGGGTCTTGAACGCCGCGGCGTAGCTGAACTCCTCCCCGAGGGGGTTGGCCACGGCGGGGTTCTTGGCGAGAATCTTCAGGTTGAGCTTGTTCGGCCACCACTCACGGTTGGCGTCACCCATGGTGGGGTGCGTCCGGCCTCCGTGCACGACCGGACATTCCCCCCCGCTCTCCGGGGTCGCGTCTTCGACGACTACTGGATCATGGTTCTCAGACATGGGAATCCTTCCGGGCTCGAGGGATCACGGTGCTCAGGAACTACGGGCGGTGGAACAGTCGGGGCACAAGCCCCAGTAGATGACCTGGGCCTCGTCGACCGAGAAGCCGTGGTCGTCAGACGCGGTCAGGCAGGGCGCCTCGCCGACCGCGCAGTCGACGTCAGCGACGACACCGCACGACCGGCACACGATGTGGTGGTGGTTGTCCGCGACCCGTCCCTCGAACCGGGCCGGGCTGCCGGCTGGTTCGATGCGGCGTACGAGTCCCGCCGCGGTGAGCGCGTGGAGGGCCTCATACACGGCCTGAAGAGAGATATGGCCTATCCGATCGCGCACCCCGGAGGCGATCGCCTCGACGCCGAGGTGGTCACCCTCCCGGACGGTGTGGAGGAGTGCGACGCGGGCGGCCGTCACCCGCAGACCGGCGCGGCGCAGCTCCTCGGCGGTCGCCGGAGTCTGGGATGCGGCCATGACGCCAACCTACCTTCATAGACACGAATGATTCAAGACAACGAATCATCTAGGTTTAGTGCTGGGTCAGGCCGCGGCGGCCACCATCATCTGCGCGGACTGCAAGCCGCCCGGCTCGTCGTGCGACGCCGGCGCAGCGGCTACGCTGTGCCAGCGGGCTGGGTCATTCCGTGCCTGGTCCTGGGAGCCGCCGCGCAGGGGGGCCGCCACGTCAGGGAGTTTGCCTCATGAGCGTCCCCGGGACGGAACCCGCCCACGCCGCAGAACGCGCGGCCGCCGCCGCGGCAGCCGCGCCCGGGAAGCCCGGCCCGGGCGACGATCCGCGGCTGCCCTGGCAGGGCAAGCCGCGGGCCGCCGACATCCTCTGCTGGCTGGGCATCGTGCTCAGCGGCTTGTCCTACTGGGTCCTGCTGCCGTTGCGGGTGTCACTGATCGGCACTCACCCGGTAGTGGCAGAACTGCTCAATGGCAGCATCGAAGCGATCATCTCGGCCGCCGCGTTCGCCAGGGCCGGGCACGGAACGCTGGCCGTGGTGCTGCTCGCCGCGATCCCTGGACTGATGAAGTTCGACGCCCTGTACTGGTGGGCGGGGCGGCTGTGGGGCGAGCGGTTCATCATGGCCCTGCCCGGGAGCCGGCGCGCGGTCAGGCACATGCCGCGCGTGCAGCGGGCCGGCCGCAAGCTCACCTGGCCAGCCGTGGTGGCCAGCTCCTTCCTCCCCATCCCGCGGGCGATCATCTTTGTCCTGGCTGGCTGGACCGGGATGAGGCTCGCCGTGTTCCTCATCCTGGACCTGATCGGCGTTCTGCTGTGGGCCGGCCTTCTCGCTGGGCTGGGGTACGCCCTAGGACACCACGCGGTCGTCGCGGCCATGACCATCTCCCGCTACAGCTGGTGGTTCACGATCGGAATCGTGGCGCTGAGCGTGGTTGGTGTTGTGCGCTCGCAGCGTCGGCTGAAGGCGGTCGAGGCGGCCTCGGCCGACCAGGACGGCGGATGACCTGGCCTCAGTGGTACGGATGATGGGGGATGGGTGCGTCGTTGAGCTGCTGGTCAATGTCCACGAGAACGGCGTCGTCTTCGATCTTGCAGGCGTAAACAGGGATGGGGCCGCAGGCAAACACGCCGACGGCCTCACCGGTGGTCAGGTCGTAGCGTGACGCGTGGGCGGCGCAGACCAGCGTGTCATCGTCCTGGAGGGAACCCTCGTTAAGGGGTTGCTGCTGGTGGGTGCAGGTGTTGTGGATCGCCCTGACGTCGTCATCATCGAGGCGGATGAGGCAGATCGGTTCGCGCAGCTCGTCAACCAGCATGGTGTCGCCGACCTCTAGGTCGTCGAGGTTCGCGACGACTACGAACGTCATGGCTGTGTCCTTCCAGTTGCGGGCCGCCGGGGTGCCGGCAGGCTGCCGCGCACCTCGATCCATCCGTTGCGGATCCGGGTCGGTAGCACGGGTTGCGGCTGGCTGGCCGGGCCGCGGCTGACGCAGCCGTCGGTGAGCGCGAAGCGCGACCCGTGCAGCGGGCATGTCACGGTCAGATCTGCGACAGGGCCGCGGCTGAGCAGGCCACCGGCGTGGCTGCAGATGTTGTCGATGGCGTGCAGGCTGCCGCGATGGCGGTACAGCATGATCTGCCGGCCTTCAGCTTCGACGGCGGTCGGCGAGTCGTCAGGCAGGTCGGCCTCCTGCAGCGCGCGGGTCCACCGCCGCGGCCCGACGGCCCACGCCACCCGGTTGACCATGACGCCTTTGGTGAATACGAGATGACCGCCGAGGTAACCGGCCGCGGCCGTGACCGTGAGGCTGGCCGCCCCCAGAGCGCGCGCCGTGCTACGGCGGCCGGCCATCCGGGTGCCCAGGGAGGCACCTTGCAGCCCAAGGGCCACCGTGTTGAGGAGGCCGTGGAAGAGCCCGATCCGGCGGTCCTGGTCGTCGCTGACGGTCCAGTCGCTGAGACCGGTGAGGGCGGTAGCGCCCGCGGCCAGGATGCCGGCCGCGCTGAGCACGCCTGCGGCGCCGATTCCGCGCCGGGGAGCGGGGTCGCGGTCCATAACGTCCAGCACCATGACGCCCGTCCACAGCCCGATGGGCAGGTCGCTCAGTGCTGGGTGCAGCGGATGGCCGACCCATCGGCCGCCATGCAGCAGCTCAAGGACAAGGTTGTCCTGATGCCGTTCGCGGATAGGCCCCAGCACGGCGGTCAGCTGGTCGTTCAGAGTCCCGAGCCAGCCGAGCCGGTCGAGCCAGGCAACGAGATCGCTGTGCCAGGCGTCCAGCCCGGTGATAGCGAACCGGGAGCCGAACGCCCCCTCGGCCTGCTGGGCGGCCGCGGGCGGATCGCCGGCCTGGTCGCTGCCTGTTCGCATCAGGTTCCTCCCCGGTAGCGTCAGCCTGTGGCTCGATTCTGAAGAGAATCTTCAGGCTCATCGCTCATTCTGCTCGTCTCACCTTGCTGCACACCTTCGTGATCCGCCTAACTACCAGTCCCTGAGAACGCGGGCCTGCGCCGGGCGGAGGATCCCTTCGGCGCTCATCGGGTGCGGGGGCAGCCGTGTGCCGCCGCCGGGTCACGGCGCTGCCGAGGCGGGGTACGCGTGGGTCCCGGCTTCGTGCGCGCCGTCGGCTGTTCCGGCTTCACCGGCCCTGGGGCTCGCTGGCTGGGCCGGCTGGGCCGGCTGGGCGGGCTGGGCGGGCAGGAACAGGACGGCCAGGAGGGCCCCCGCCGCGGCGACGCCCGCGGCGACCAGGCAGCCGACGGTGAGGCCGCGCAGGAAGGCGTTGGTGGAGGCGTGCTGCAGCGCCTGTCCGAGGATCGGGTGGCCGAGGGCGGCGATCCTGCCCGCGGCCACGTACGCGGCGCCGACAGACTGGTGAGCGATCGCCGCGACCGGGGCTGGGACGCTCGCCGGCAAGGTGGCGGTGAGCCGTGATCCGTAGATGGATGCGTAAACGCTGCCGATCACGGCCACACCGAGCGTGCCGCCGACCAGCCTGGTGGAGTCGTTCACGGCCGAGCCGACGCCGGCCTTGCGCCGCGAGATGGCGCCCATGATGGACTCGGTGGCGGGCGCCGAGGTCAGGCCCAGGCCGAGCCCGTACAGCACCATCTGGACCGCGATGATGCCGTAACTGATCGTCGCGGTGGTGGTCACCGCCACCCAGCCGTAGAACGCCGCCATCGCGACGAGCCCGATGGTGACGATGAGCTTGGTCCCGGCCCGCACGGCGAGCTGAGTCCCGGCTACCGATCCGGCGCCTACCGACAGCGCCACCGGGAGCAGGTGCACCCCGGTCGAGAGCGGGCCGTAGCCCCGGACGAACTGGAAGTACTGGGTCATCAGGAAGATGAAGCCGAACAGGGTGAAGAACGACACCGTGACCGCGCCGCTGGCCGCGCTGAACCGCAGGTTGCGGAAGAGCCGCACATCGAGCATCGGGTGCGCGGCCCGCCGCTCGCGCACGATGAACGCGGCCAGCAGGACCGCTGAGGCGGCAAAACCGGCCAGGCTGCGCCCGGCTCCCCACCCGTAGGCCGGCGCCTCGATGATGGTGAAGACCAGCAGGGCCATGGTGGCCGACGACAGCACCAGGCCGGGGACGTCGGGAGCTGCCGCCTCCGGGTCCTTCGACGCGGGAACGACCAGCGCCACCAGGATGGCGGCGGCCGCCGCCACCGGCGCCATGGCGATGAAGATGCTGGCCCAGCTGAACTGCTCCAGCAGCCAGCCACCGACGATCGGCCCCATCGCGATGGCCACGCCGGCGATCGCGCCCCACAAGCCGATGGCGCGAGCCCGTTCCCGTCGCTCGGTAAAGACGTTAGAGATGAGCGACAGCGTCGCCGGGAAGGTCATGGCGGCGCCCAGCCCCATCACGGACCGGGCCGCGATGAGCTGCGCCGGGTCGGTCGTGAAGCCGCCAGCGAGGCTGGCGGCGCCGACCACGGTCAGTCCGGCCAGCAGCATGCCCTTGCGGCCGAACCGGTCGGACAGGCTGCCGAAGGTGAGCAGCAGCGCGGCGAAGACGAGGTTGTAGGAGTCGACGACCCACTGCAGCTGAGTGGTGGTGGCATGCAGCTCGCGTACCAGGGCGGGAAGCGCCACGTTCACCAGGGTGGTGTCGAGGTTGATGAGGAACGCTGCGAGCAGAAGCGCGACGAGGATCATGGGTTTGGATCGCATGGTTTAGATGTTCTATCGCAAGGTTTAAAAAGTCAAGTAATTAAACTTGGCAGTAAACCAGCCATCGGCTAACCTCGGGACATGCGTAGTTACGGCCAGTACTGCTCGATCGCCAAGGCGCTGGACGTCGTCGGCGACCGGTGGACCCTCCTGATCATCCGGGAGCTCATGATCCGCGGCGCGTGCCGGTACACCGACCTGAAGAACGGGCTGCCGGGAATCGCGACTAACCTGCTCTCGGACCGGATCCGTGAACTCGAGTCGGCCGGCCTGATCCGGCGGGAAGACGCCCCGCCTCCTGTCGCCACCACCCTGTTCCACCTGACTGAGGCCGGCGCGGAGTTGCAGCCGGTCCTCGACGCCATCGGCCGGTGGGGGGTCAGGTACATGATCGCGCCGGCCGACCGCGACCAGTTCCGCGGCCACTGGTTCGCCTTCCCGGCCTCGATCTTCCTGCACGACCGTGATCCCGGCGGGCCCCCGGTGTCGATCGAGCTGCGCACCGCCAGCGATCCTGTGGTCATCGAGGTATCCGGCGGCTCGGCCACCACCCGGCTCGGCCCGGCCGCCGCGCCGGACCTTGTCCTCCGGGGCGAACCGCAGCTCATCCTCGCCCTGTTCTCCGGTCATCTCACCGCCGCCGAGGTGACCGATCGCGGCCTGGAGATCAGCGGTGACGCCCGCGTGCTGCAGCGCGTCCTGCCCCAATCGGTGGCCACGTAGCGTCCATGCGGGGAGTGACCGTCGTACGCCGCTACCGTGAGTAGCTACGCCGCATCCCGGGTGATCTGCCGTAGTAGCGAGATCAGGCTCTGCGGATCGGGCACGGTGACATCGGCCAGCTCCGCCAGCGGGCCCATTCCGGAGGGGCTTATCGCGACGGCCAGCGTGGGCCGGCCGCTGCGGCCGGCCCAGGCATTCACTTCCTCGACGGCGGGCAGGTCGCCGACGTCGTCACCCGCGTAGAAGACAGCCGCCGTCTCGTCGCCGATGAGTTCGCGGATCGCCGTGCCCTTGTCGGTACCCGGAATGCAGATTTCGAGGACTTCTTTGCCAGGGCGTGTCTCTAGTCCCGCGGCTGCCGCGGCTTCGGCTACCGGGGCGCGCAGTGTCTCGAGAAGACGATCCGGATCGGCGGTGAGGCGGGTGTGTATGACGAGAGACAGCTTCTTATCTTCGAGCCATATCGCCGGATCGTGAGCCACGCTGGCCAGGAGCCCCGGAAGGCTCAGGCGGAGGTCGAGGAAACCCGGGGGCGGCGCCGGCGCGCGGAGCTGCCCGTTCTCCCACCTTTCGACGCCGTGAAGACCGTAGATGATGAGGCCAGGCACGGCACCGAAGCTGCTGACCCGCAGCAGCGACGCTACGCTCCGGCCGGTCACGACGGCCAGCGTTGCTCCCGTTGCGGCCACGTCGCGCAGGACCTGGTGGACGCCGGCCAGCGGACGCGCATCGCTGGGGTGGGGCGATATCGGTGCGAGCGTGCCGTCAAAGTCGAGGGCCACCAGTGCGGACGGCAATGCGGTGCGCAGCGGGTGCAGGTCCGTCAGCACATGGCACCGCCGCCGTCGGGCGCCAGCCGCACCATGGTCACCGCTCGCCGACGGTGACGAGGACTTTCACGTGCTCCCCCGACGAGGCGAGCTCGAAGGCCTCGGCGACCTGGGCCAGCGGCCGCGTGGCGGTCACGAAATCCGCGGTCCGGACGGCTCCCCGGCGCAGCAGGTCGGCCGAGTCCCGGTAGTCCTCGGGGAGATAGGTGGCACTGCCCTGACTGCGGATCTGGTGGTCCTGCACGACCGGCAGCGGGACGGTGACCTCCCGGGCCGGGACGCCGACGACCATGACCGTCCCACCCTTGTCCGCCATGGCGATCGCCTGGTCTATCGAGGACTGGATAGCGACGCAGTCGAAGACGATGTCGGCGCTCCCGCCGAGCGCATGTCTCACCTGACTGGCAACGTCCGGTGTTCGTGCGTCGATGGTGGAATCGGCGCCGAGGGCCGCGGCGCGCCCACGTTTGGCGGGATTGGGGTCAGTGCTGACAACTTTTCCTGCTCCGTGCGCCCGGAGCACCGCGAGGGTGAACAAGCCGATGGTTCCGGCTCCGAGAACGGCGACGGCCCGCCCGGCGACTTCCCCCGCCAGGCGGACGGCGTGCACCGGCGTGGACAGGGGCTCGATGAGCGCCGCGGTCTGATCGTCCAGCACGTCAGGCACGGGATGCAGGCGGCGCGCGGGGAGGGTGAAGTAGTCCGCCATGCCGCCCTGCGGATAGCCGCAGCCGAAGAACTGCAGGTTCTCGCACAGGTTCTCGCGTCCTGAGGTGCACATCTTGCACGCCCAGCAGGGCAGGTCGGGCTCCACGATGACCCGCTGTCCCGGTGTGGCCGCCCCGGCGCCGGAGCCGGCGGATTCGACCACCCCGACGACCTCATGGCCCGGCCGGTAGGGCAGCGGGACAAACGGGTGGCGCCCACGGGCCGCGTGCAGGTCCGATCCGCAGACGCCCGCCACGAGGGTGCGGACCAGGGCTTCGTCCGGGCCGGGGGCCGGGATCTCCGCTGCCTCGACAGCGATCCGGCCCGGGTAAACGACGACGCGTCGCATGCTGGTCAAGGGCTACTTCCTCTCCAGGCCGGCCGGCTTGTGGCCGTCCATCGATAGTGCGCCGTAGCGGTCCAGGTCAGTGAAGGTCTCCCGCACGCCGTGGTCGAGCAAGGCGGTCAGGATCGAGCTGTACACCGCGGTGAAGCGGGTGTCGCCGGCCAGTTCACCGAAGACCTCGCGGTTGTCTTCGAGAAAGGCGGTCCGGTGGGCGCGCTGCCGGCGGGCTGCGGCCTGAAGTTGCGGTGCGAGGACGTCGTTGATCTCGTGCGGCGCGCCGTTCTCGTCGGTGCCTTCGGCGTAGCGCGCCCAGCTGGCTATGACGGCCGCGGAGCGGGTGAAGGGCCGGCCGGCGGCCAGCTGCTGCCGGATGACCGGCAGCAGGAACTTGGGTATCCGGTCGGATCCGTCGGTGGCGAGCCGGGCGAGGGTATCGCCAACCTCGGGATTCGAGAACCTCTCGATGAGCTGGTTCGCGTACTGACCGAGATCGGCACCGGGAACCGGCCGGAGGGTCGGGATGGCTTCCTGCGTCATGTAGTCCAGCAGGAACCGGGCGAACAGGGGGTCAGTGGTCACCTCATGGACGAGCCGGTATCCGACGAGGTGGCCCGGATAGCACAGGGCCTGATGACTGGCGTTGAGCAGCCGCAGCTTCATCAGCTCGTAGGGCTCCACGTCGGAAACGATCTGCACGCCGGCGTCTTCGAGCGGCGGCCGGCCGTCGGCGAAGTCATCTTCGAGTACCCATTGCGTGAAGGGCTCGCACAGCACGGGCCACTGGTCGTCGATCCCGAACCGGCGGCTGAGCTCGGCGCGATCGGTCTCGGTGGTCTGGGGCGTGATCCGGTCGACCATGCTGTTAGGGAACCGGACGTGGCGGGTCATCCAGCCGGCCAGGCCGGGATCACGCAGGCGGGCGAACGCCGTGAACGCGCGCTGGCTCACGTGGCCGTTGCCCGGGATGTTGTCGCAGGACAGGATGCTGAAGGCGGGAATGCCCCGCTCGCGGCGCCGGGCGAGCGCTTCGGTCACCATCCCGAAAACCGTGCGGGGTACCGCTCCCGGGCGCAGATCGGCCGCGACCGAAGGATCTGACGAATTGAATTCACCGGTGACGTCGTCGAGGTTGTAGCCGCCTTCGGTAATGGTGAGCGACACGATCCGGGTCGCAGGCGCGGCGATCTTCTCGATGGCGGCGTCGGGATCGTCGGGCGCGAACAGGAACTCCACGATTGACCCGATCACGCGGGCGTCCCAGGTGCCGTCGCCATGCCGAAGGACCAGGGTGTACAGGCCGTCCTGGGCGGCCAGCACATCGCGGATCCTGCGGTTGGATGGCTGCAGGCCGATACCGCAGATACCCCAGTCCATCGCGGTGCCGTTGTTCATCAGCGCATCGATGTACATCGCCTGGTGCGAGCGGTGAAAATTGCCGACCCCGATGTGGACGATTCCGGTGCTCACCTGGCCGCGATCGTAACGGGGAACGGACACATCGGCGTTCAGCTGCCCCAGGGTTTCTGCGGTCACTACGGTCATGCTGCCCCTTCCGCGCCGGCTGAGGGCCTGGCTGCACGCTCGGCGTCGGCCCGGGTAATTTTGAGAGCGGAAACTATGTGCCGGAATCTCGCGTGCCGTTCCCCGTGGAAAGCGGCCCGCGCCGGGTCCGGTTCGGCCACCAGGCGGGCTGGCGGAGCGAGCGGCCCCTGGATATCACTAAAACTGACCAGGCCGGCGGCGTTGGCTCCCAGCAGGGCCGCGCCCCGGCCCGACGCCGCGGGCACGTCGACGGCATGCAGCGGGAACTCCAGCACATCCGCGAGCATCTGCCGCCAGCCAGCGGCCAGGGTGCCCCCGCCGGCCAGCCGGAGATGAGGCGGGTGATGATCGCCGAGCAGGGCGTCCAGCGCGTCGCGGATCGCGAAGGCGGTTCCCTCGAGCGCGCCCCGCAGGAGCGAGGCCCGGTCGCTGGCCAGCGACAACGCGGTCCAGGAGCCGCGGAGCGCCGGGTCGCAGTACGGTGTCCGTTCGCCGGACAGGTGGGGGACGAAGACCGGGTCGTGAGCCTGGCCCGGGGCATCGGCACTCGCGTACAGCTCCGCCCAGGTGGCGTTCATGATCTCCCGCACCCAGTTGAGCGTGAGCCCGGCGCTGACGGTGGCGCCCATGTGGTACCAGCCGTCGGGGGTCGCTGACCGGTAGAGGTTGACCCCGGCGTCCGCCCGGCTCACCGGCGCGGTGAGCGGCCGGATGACCTGCGCGCCGGTGCCGACGGTCAGCTGGATGTCGCCGTCGGCGATCCCGCTGCCCAGGGCCGCCGCCGCGGTGTCGGCGGCCCCGGCCGCGACGGGGATGCCCGCGGGCAGCCCCAGCGCGGTGGCCGCCCCAGCCGTGAGGCAGCCGGCGGGTGCCCCGGCCGAGGGCAGCAGGGGCGCCAGCAAGCTGGTCTCCAGGCCCAGCGCGCTGACCACCTCGAGGTCCCAGCGGTCACCGATCACGTCATAGAGCAGGCTGGCGGACGCGTCACTGGGCTCGGCATGGAACTCGCCGGTGAGGCGGGCCCGGATCCAGTCTTTGGGCTGCAGCGCCCAGTGAGCGGCCCGGTAGGTGCGCGGTTCGTGGTCGGCGATCCACTTCAGCAGCGGCCCGGTCATCCCGGGGGCCAGCGGGTTGGCCAGCCGGGCCAGCGCCCGGGCGCCGAGGAGCTGGTAGGCGCGCAGCGACCCGGTGGCCCGGCTGTCGGCCCAGAGCAGCGCCGGGCGAAGCGGCTCGCCATCCCGGGACGCCAGCACTAGGCCGTGCATCTGCCCGGACAGCCCGATCGCCGCAGGCCGCGCGCCGGCCGCGTGGACGGCCTCGCGGGCACAGGCGGTCACCGCGGCCCACCAGTGGGCCGGCTCGCTCTCCGCGTAGCCGGCCATCGCCGAGGTGACGGGGTAGCCGGCCGACGCCTGCGACAGGACGGTGCCCCGGGTGTCGATCACTACCGCCTTGGCCGAGCTGGTCCCCAGGTCGAGACCCAGGGCGCAGACCGGGCCGGTCGTGTCCCGGCGGTCAGCCGCCCTCACCGGGGGCCGGGCATCAGCATTCATGGGGTCAGCACTCGATAATG
>JAOPYP010000013.1 GCA_025964635.1 Actinomycetes bacterium
GTGAGCCGGGTCTCCGGAAGAGCGGAAACTACGCCTCGACGAGGATCACCAGGGTTTCGGGCAGCACACCGTCGTGCACCATCGCTTCGGCCATCGTCTCGGTCTGCATCGCAGCCATGACAGCATCCATGTCAGCCACGTCCATGAGAACCGCAACCCGGCTCGGATTCTCCGGGTCGGTAAATGTGCGGATGTTGGTGACCCCCAGCGGCCCGAATACTTCTTCACGCCTCGGTGAGGAAAGCCAGTGTTCCGTGTCTTTCACATCGTGGTGGGCGATTACGGTCGGCATGGTTCCCCCTGGAATTCGAAGGCCGGCATTTCTAGCCCTGTCGCCGACCCTACACCTAGGCGCTTTATTTATGTACGGTCAAGATCTTTCCGGAGGGTGATTAATTGTGCGAATCCAAGGGAGTACAGGCGATTGAGCGGGCGTCGAAATTCTGAATTCACGTTGACGGGCCCCCCGGCCGGTCCTGCACGGGGGGCCCGTCGTGGTGAACCGGCCGGCGCTTAGCGCCTGCTGATAAGCGAGAGGACCTTTCTCGGCGAGTTGCTGCTGCTGGCCGCCGACGGATTCGGCCGGGGCAGCGGCTTGCAGGTCTTGTCCCACTTCGCGCCGGGGTTCCGCGCCGGGAGCTGGCCGCTGGCCAGGTAGTTGGCGATGGTGTTGTCCACGCACAGGTTGCCGGAGAGCGAGTCGGCGTGCGTGGTTCCGCCCGGCTCAGCCAGCAGCACCGAATGCGGGAACAGCGTGCGGGCCTCGAGGCTGCCGGGGAACGGCGTCGCCGCGTCCAGCGTCTCGTCGATCAGCAGCGCACTGCTGATGCCGTTGCCGTTGATCTGCATCGGGGCCTGCCGCGCGGCCGGAGCCGGCCAGTGCAGGCACGGGGCGTTGAACCAGGCGTTCGCCCAGGTCTCGAACGGAGCGACCGCGTTGACCCGGTGATTGTCCTTGCTCCACACCGCCCAGCTGGTCGGCCACTGCACGTCCGTGCACTGCACGGCGTTGTAGACGGCGAAACCGTTCTCGTTGCCGGGGGTATCAACGGCCTGGTAGAGGCTCACGATCGTGGCGCCCGCCTTCTTGCTGTGCGTGCTGGCCCAGTTCGCGAGCGCGCTGCCCCACTGGAGCCAGGTCTGCTGGTAGTACCCGGCCTCCAGGAAGGCGTCCGTCCACTCGTCCGGCCCGACCACACCCTGGATCGGGTGCCTGAACAGCCGGTACTTTTCCGCGTAGAAGCGGTTTTCGACCGCCTTCTCGGTTCGGCCCAGGTGGTAGGCCGCGTGGTGCTGCGCCAGCCAGCCGAACCAGATCTTGATGTTGCGGTTGAACGCGATGTCCTGGTCCAGGTTGGCCTGGTACCACACCTTGCGCGGGTCGACGTTGCTGTCCATGATCAGCCGCCGGACATGCGCCGGGAACAGGGTCGAGTAGACCTGGCCCAGGTAGGTGCCGTAGGAGAAGCCGTAGTAGTTGATCTGGTTCTGGCCTAGCGCCTGCCGGATGCTGTCCATGTCCCGGGCCGTGTCGACCGTGGTCATGTGGTTCAGCAGGGCTGACTGTGCGGCGCTGTGCGTGGCGCATCTCTGGTCGTACCGGGCGCTGCGCGCGAGCCAGTAGTTCAGGATCTGCTTGGTCCGCGGATTGTAGTTCTGCCGGTCGCCGCTGAAGTAGTACGGGGCGCAGGTTATCGCCGGGACGCTGGAGCCGACGCCGCGCGGGTCGAACCCGATCCAGTCGTACTGCGCCACCGCCGCCTTGTCCGCCGCTGAGCCCTCGGACTTGAGCTGGGCGATCAGGAAGGTGTTCAGGTCCAGGCCGCTGCCACCCGGGCCGCCCGGGTTAGTCAGGATGACGCCCTGGTACCTGGAGGCGCTGGACGTGTGCTTGATCCGCGAGACGGCGATCTTGATGGTCGCCCCGGCCGGGTCGCTGTAATTGAGCGGCACGCTGAGCATGGCGCACTGCGCCCCGGCCTGCTGCAGGGCACTCTCGGCGCATCGTCCCCACGTCAGGGCGCCGGGCGCAGCCGGCGCTGCTGTGCCCGCCACAGCCGGCGCGGCGGCGCCGAGGCCGCCGGCCAGCATAGTGGCAGCGGCGGCTACGGCTAGGAATCTCTTCATCGGGGGTTCCCTCCTGGCTTCACTCGTCAATCTCCAGTGAGCGCATGTGAAGGGGACCGATTCTCCGGTACGAGCCGTGCTGAGCAGACGATTATCCAGGGCTGAGTTACCCATTTGTTAGGGCGCGGCCGCGCCGGCCAGAGAGCAATGCTTGAACCTGTGGATCTGCCGGGAAGGGGGTAGAAGATCGCGCCGGGATCAGGCGCCGGTCCCACTTCTCGGGCCCGTCAGTGGTGGTGGCCGTGCCGGCCGAGGGACTCCACGGGGGTCGCGCCGGGGCGGGTCCACTGCGGCACGGGGCGGCTGGCTGGGCCCCAGGTGGCAACGCCGTCGGCGTCCGAGCGCCAGTACCAGCAGGCCTGGCGGCCCACGGACGGGTGCCCCTCGCGGACATCGCCGATCACGGGCCAGCCGTCGGGGTTGTCCTCCCACGCCTCGCCACGGCCGTAGGGCGTCATGTCCAGCAGGCCCAGGGACCCGTTGACCCGCTCGTTGCCACGGCCCGTCGTGGAGTAGGTGAGGAACACGCGATCGCCGTCGCGCAGGAAACAGACGATGTGCACCATTCCTCCGCCGACCGGCGCGTCCACGCCCCGCACCGAGTACCAGGGCTGGGTGTAACCCATGAACTCGACGTAGGAGGCAACCTCGTCCCACGGGCCCGAGGTCAGGACGGCGAACGAGACGCCGCGGGCGTTGAGGTAGACGGCGTCCTTCATGTGCCAGGCCGTGGTAGTGCAGCCCTCGCACTGCCCCTGGTGCGGCGCGCCGTCGTACCACATGTGCTTGTAGGCCACGAGCTCGTCGCGGCCCTGGAACAGGTCCAGGAACGGGACCGGGCCGCCGGGTCCGGCGACCTCGACCGTCCCGTCGAGCTCCACCATCGGCAGCCGGCGGCGGGCCGCGGCGAGGGCGTCGCCCTCGTGGGTGTGGGCCTTCTCGCGGACCAGAAGCTCGTCACGGGCGGCCTGCCAGGTGGCCAGGTCAACGACGGGCGGGCGGCCGGGCAGCGCGGTGGCCGGATCGTCCGGCGTGGTGGTCATGGTGTCCTCCGTGATGTGTCGTGCCGGGCAGTATCGTGAAACGTCCTACGACGGTCACCAGAACAGACGCGCGACCCGGCCGGAACTCATCGCGGCAGGGAGCGCCCCCGGCCGAGCCTGCATGGACCACGTCGGGCTGACAAGTTCACAGGCGCGCTCTAAAAGGCTCCCGTCACGTCACCCGCCGAGCGGCAGTTCTGCGGCCACGCGCCAGCTGGCCGCCGCCTGAGTCCCCGTCATCAGCCAGGCGCGGCTGACGTGCGTGCCGATCGGCAGGGCCGGCTTCACGTCGGCCTCGGCCGCTTCCAGCACAGCCGGGCCGCCGGGCGGCCGGTCACCGATGGTCAGGTGCGGCACCACGTCGGGATACCTGCCGCCGAACGGCGGGTACTGCGGGAAGGCAGCATGCGCGGCGCTGGTCAGCGCGCGGAATGGCTCATCGGGCTCGGGGGCCAGCCAGAGGACGTCCTGGCCGAACCAGCGTGTCCGGGCGAACACGCAATCGAAGGCGCGTACCGAGGCGACGGCGGCTGCCGCGGCCCCGACCACGTCCGGCGTCATCGCCCCGGGAACGACGAACGGGAAGAGGATCGTGACATGGGCGGGGACGCCCCAGGCCGCGGCCCGGTCCAGCCGGCCACGCAGTCCGCCCACGGACTGCTCGGCCTCGGGCACGGGAATCAGGAGGCAGCTTTCCGTGGGACGCGGACCCGGCTCGGTATTCATCCGCTTATCCTCCCGTTCCCGGTGCGGCAAATGGCGCGATGGGCGATGGCCCGCTGGGTTAGTAATGCATTTCCGCCCATCGAGCAGACAACCCCGGACCCGAGGTGCCCGACCCAGCGCAGGTGGGAGACGACCCGACAAGCTGGGTCCGCTCGCCGGCTACGAACGGGGGGCGCTGGCGAGCGAGGGTCATGAACGCCGGCGCTGCCTAACGGGCGGCGTCTGTGCGGCGCACCGAGTCTCAGCGGGTGAGGGTTTCCTTCGGGCGGATGACGCAGAACTCGTTTCCCTCCGGATCGGCCAGGACGGTCCAGGACTCGGTGCCGGTCTGCCCGATGTCGACGCGGCGCGCCCCGAGCGCGAGCAGGCGTTCGATCTCCTGAACGCGATCCTCCGCGCCGGTGGTGAGGTCGAGGTGCACGCGGTTCTTGACGGTCTTCGGGTCGGTGACCGGCATGAAGCAGATGCCGACGGGAGCGTTATCGTCGGTCCCGATGACGATCTCGCGCTCGCGTTCGGAGAGCACGTTCCAGCCCAGCGCCTGCGTCCAGAACCGGGCTAGCCCGGGCAGGTCGTGCGCGTCAATGACGATGTGGTGCAGTCGGACAGGCATGATCTCAGTATCCAGCGCGGCTGCCTCTCCACGGCCAGGCGCCCCGGTCAGGTCATGACAGGAAAGGTGTGGCACCGATGTACTTCCTGATCCGCAGAATCATCAGGTACCTCAAGCGCCGCTGGCGGCGACGCCCCTGAACCAGCTACCGGGAGCCGGCTACTGGGAGCCGGCTACCGGGAGCGGGGCGCGTGCAGCTGCAGGCGGCGTTGCTCGATGATCAGGCACCGGTCTTCCACGTAGAGCAGCCCGGCCTCCTCGGCGATGGCCCGGGCCTCCGGCGAGGCGATGCCCAGCTGCAGCCACAAGGCCGTGGCGCCCGCGGCCACCGCCTGCCGGGCGATGTCTGGCGTCTGCGCCGACGGCCTGAACACGTTGACCAGGCCGACCTGCTCCGGGACGTCCCGGAGCGTCCGGTAGACAGGCTCGCCCAGGATGGCATCCGCGTGCGGGTTGACCGGGATGATGCGCCAGCCGTGGCGCTGCATGTGGGCGGGGACGTAGTGCGCCGCCTTGCCCGGCGCAGCGCTGGCGCCCACAACGGCAATCGTGTCGTAGGTGGTCAGGATGCGCTCGACGAGGTCATCCGGGCCGGTCACCGTGCCCACGGTACGGCCCCGGTGGCGGGTGCGCCGCGGCCGGCCCGGCGGCGCGGCCGTGGCGCGGGGCCGGTCAGGGGACCAGCGACCCGCTCAGTACGGCCTGGCCTGTCTGCCGGTCGCCGTCCCAGCCGATCGCCGCATCATCGGCGGGAAGCCTGCCCCACAGCATGAGCAGCAGGTCGGCGGCCGTGGCACGGATGGTAGCGACCGGCTCGCCGGGCCCGAGAACCCAGGATGAACCCGTGTCGCCCGCGCGGAGGCGGACCGCGTGCCGGGGAGCGGGCGTGCGGCCCAGCCGGACCTGGCGCGGCGCCATGGTGCCGACGACTTCGGCGACGCCGTCGGCGGCCAGCACCGGGTCGAGCGGGCCGGTGACCCCGACCGCGTGCTCGGCGTCCCAGCGGTGGATCAACGTTTCCAGGGACCTGCGTCGCTGCCAGAAGCCGGCCGTGCGCGGCGGGGCGATCGTCCACGCGGTGGCCGACGGATCGGTGTCCAGGGCAGCGAGCAGCACGCCGCAGGTATCGCGGAACCAGCCCGCCAGGGCCTCCCGATCGCGCGGCGCGGCGGGCCCTTCGTAGTCACCCCGCTGGTCGGTGATGGCCACGGCCGCCCACATGTTGCCCTGGCCCAGGTGGTCGGCGAGGTCATAGAGCGTCCAGCTGCCGCAATGCCCGACCGGCGCCGTCAGGTCTCCGGCCAGGCACGCCTCGAAGACGCCGGACTCGCGGCGCAGGTGGACCAGGTAGCTGGCGGCGTCCATGCCCGGACCATACACATCCCGCCGGGGCAGCCGGTGCCGGTGCCTCCCGGGCAGCCGGTGCGGTGCTGCGGTGGTCTCATCGGTTGCGGCGGCCTGTCGGGGGAGTGTGCCAGGCTGCCTGCATGGAGAACCAGCGATTGCGAGATTGCCTTGAGGCGGATTTCCGGCGGCTCCGCGACGTGGCCGGCGGTGCTGATCCCGGCGCGGAGGTCCCCACCTGCCCCGGGTGGACGATGACCGATCTGCTCCAGCACGTGGGTGAGGTCTACCTGCACAAGGTCGAGTGCATGCGGCAGGGCCATGACCCTCGCCCGTGGCCCCCGCCGGGCCTGGACCAGGAACCCCCGCTGGAGCTGCTCGATCGCGGCTACGCCGCCCTGACCGCTGAGTTCGCCGCCCGCGGTCCGCAGGACCACCGCGTTCACCTGGTATGACCCCGACCAGAGCGTGGCTTTCTGGATCCGCCGGATGGCCCAGGAGACCGTCATCCACCGGGTCGACGCCGAGCTGGCGGCCGGTGCAGAGGTCGCCGGGATACCCGGCGACCTGGCCGCCGACGGCATCGATGAGCTGCTGGTCACCTTCGTGCAGTACGGCACGACCGGCTGGCCGGAGGAGTTCGCCGAGATGCTCAAGCCCGCCGGTGACCGCCTGGTCAGCGTGGTGACCCCGGAACGGTCGTGGCTGCTCCGCCTGACCAGCAGGGATGTCCGGGTGGACGAGTCCGCCACGGGCAGCCCGGCCGCGGCGGTCGAGGGCCCGGCGGCGCAGGTGCTGCTGTGGCTGTGGAACCGGGGCGGGGAAGAGACCGCGGCTACCGGGGACGAGGAGACGATCGCGCTCCTGCGCAAGGTCCTGGTCGCCAGCACCCAGTGAGCCCGGCCGCCGGCAGGCCAGCCCGCGGGCCATCGGCGGCCCGCGGCTTACGAGGCCCGGGCCAGGACGAGGGTGTGGCCGCTGGTTCCCTCGGGGATGTAGCGGTGCCAGAGGGGCATGAGCCGGGCCGCCTGGAACCACCGGAGGTAGGTATCCGTGTCGGCGTGGTCCCAGAACATGTCGGCGCCGTGGTATCGCCCGGTTTCCGTGCACCGGCCGGCCCCGACGATGGCCAGGAAGTAGCCGCCCGGGCGGAGCCAGCCCCGGATCCGCGGGAACAGCGCCTGCTGGTCGGCGAGGGGCACGTGGATCAGGGCGTAGAAGGACACCACGGCGTCGGCGCTCGCTGGCCTCAGCTGCAAGGCGGTCATGTCGGCCTGGATGAGCCTGGCCGCGGGGACGAGCCGCCGGGCCCGCCGCAGCTGGACGGCGGAGAAGTCGACCCCGATCACCCGCAATCCATGCCCGGCCAGGTCCCGGGTCGCCGGGATACCCGCGCCGCACCCGAGATCCACGACCGCGGCTCCGGGGCGGAGCAAGCCTGCCAGTTCCGCGGCCCAGCCGGCGTAGCGGGCCGTGTCCTCGGCCGACGGGGCGGCCGCCTGGCCATCGTCGCCGCGGTACGCCAGGGAAATGGTGTCATAGCCGCGGCGGACAAGGTCACGCTGCCGGGCCCGCGTGGCCGCATCGTCGGGATCCATCACCGGCATCTTTCCCCGCCAGCCCCAGGCTCACGTGGTCAGCCGGGAAACCGGCCGGCCAGTTCCCGGGCCACCTCGATGACGCGGGGCGGCCCGTCCTGGCTCAGGACGGTGAGCGCGACCTGGTCCGCCCCGGCGTCAAGGTGTTCCCTGACCCGCGCCGTGATGCTGCCGGCGCTGCCCCAGATGACCAGGTCATCAAGGAGCCGGTTGCTGAGGCTGGCGATGTCGCTCTCGGTGAACCCCATCCGGGCGAAATTGGCCCGGTAGCCGCCGATGCCGGAGAGGAAGCCCACCGGGACACGGGCGGCCTCGCGGGCCCGGGTGGCGTTGGTGTCGAACACCAGCATCTGGCTGATGACAAGCGTGGCCTCGCTGCCCAGGATGCGCCGGGCCTGCTCGGTGTAGGCGGGCGTGACCAGGAGCGGCAGGGCCCCGGCCGCCCGGTCCCGGGCGAGCTCGAGCTTGCGCGGGCCGAGCGCGGCCAGGATCCGCCGGGCGGCGGGTACGGGTGGCTCGCCCCGGTCGAGCTCGTCCAGGTAGTCGTTCAGCGGCCCCAGCGGGCGCGGTACCTGCGGGCCGCCCACGCCGACGAGGAAGCGGCCAGGCGCGCCGGCCTGCAGCCCGGCGTAGAGCTGCCGGACCGCGGCGGCCCCGTAGACATCCACGGGGATGATGCCGGATGCGACCGGGACCGAGGTGGTGGCCCGGACGATCGCCGCGATCCGGTCCAGGCGGTCGATCTGGCCCCCGGGCAGCCAGAGGGTCGAGTACCCGAGTTCCTCCAGCTCGGCTGCGTCCTTGAGGTACGTGTCATCGGCTGAGACGTTCAGTGCGATGCCAGCCGGCCCCAGCCTGAGCTTGCTCATCCGTGGTTCCTCCCGCCGCCGCAGACTCCCGTCGGGACGACGCTAGAACCTCAACCTCGCTTCAAGTCAAGCGGGCGCGGCCGGTGAGGGTCACGTGTGCGCCGGCGATCCCGTGGCGCTGGCCCGGGCCGGCCGCGCGGGGGAGCGGCGGCGGCGCTTGGTCCGGGCGTAGATGATCTCCGGCTTGCCGTCGCCCGGGCTGCGGCGGTCCAGTTCGAACAGGGTGGTCGCGGCCATCAGGTCACTGAGCTTGGCGTAGCCGTAGGTCCGGGAGTCGAAGTCCGGGCTCTGGTTGGTGATGATGTGGCCCACCGAGGCCAGCGCGGCCCAGCCATCATCGTCGGAAGCGGCCTCCACCGCGTTCCGCAGCTGATTGACCAGCGCCCCGTCCGCCTTCAGCTGGGCCGCGGAGGGACGCGGAACCGGTTTCCCCGCGTCGTCGGCAGGCGCGGCCGCGGCCGGGGCGTAGGTCAGGTTCTCGATGTAGATGAACTTGTCGCACGCCGCCACGAACGGCTTCGGCGTTTTGCGCTCGCCGAACCCGTACACGGTCAGGCCGGACTCACGGATACGGGCCGCCAGGCGGGTGAAGTCGCTGTCGCTGGAGACGATGCAGAATCCGTCGAACCGCCCCGAGTACAGCAGATCCATGGCGTCGATGACCATGGCCGCGTCGGTGGCGTTCTTGCCCCTGGTGTAGGCGAATTGCTGGATCGGCTGGATCGACTGGGCGAGCAGCTGGTCCTTCCAGCCTTTGAGGTTGGTGCCGGTCCAGTCACCGAAGGCGCGCTTGACATGTGCGGTGCCGTACTTGGCCACCTCGGCCAGCAGCTCCTCGATCATGGTGGGCTGCGCGTTATCCGCGTCGATGAGCACCGCGAGCCGGGCGGCTGGGGTCTCGCTGACCATGGACACGCCCTCGGCCTCCCCCATGATCCACGCGATCAAACCCCGGCCGCGCCAGGGAAGTGACGGACTCGCCACCGGCGCAAGTCAGGCTGGTGCGGGCCTGCTGTCGAGGGCGGCCACGAAGTCGGTGATCGCCGCCGCGATCTGGGGTGCCCCGCGGCGCGGCAGGTGGTGGCCGATCCGGCTGAGCAGCTGCACGCGGGCGTCAGGCAGGGCGGCCGCCAGCTGATGCGTCGTGCCGACGGGGATGAGCGTGTCGTCCGGGTCGGCGATCAGCAGCACCGGCTGCGTGATGCCCGCCAGGGACGCGGTGAGGCCGCCCAGTTCGTGGACGAGCGCCCGCTGCTCGATGAGGAAGCTGCGCCACAGCGGCCCGTGGTCGTGATGGGCGTGACCCCAGATGTGCCAGTTGACATGCTCACCGGCGGTGATGGGCCGCCCCTGCCGCCGGGTGATGGCCGCCAGGCGGGCCCGGGCCAGCCAGGGAGTCAGCCACCACGCGGTGAGCGCGCACACCTCCCCGGTCACGGGGGCAGCCAGCAGCCGGTCCCAGCCGGTCAGGCAGTCCGGCCCGACGCTGGCCAGCAGAACCAGCGCCTCGATACGGTCCGGCGCCAGCTGGGCGACCGAGAGTGCCACGCCGCCGCCGTAGGAGTGGCCCACGAGGACCGCCCGCCCGATGCCGCGCGCATCCAGCTCAGCCAGGACCGCGCGGGCACCGTAGCCAAAGCCGCCGGCGGGCTGCTGGCTCGTCCCGTACCCCGGCCGGTCCAGCGCCACGATGCCGAGCGTGCCCGGCAGCCGGTCAGCGACCTGCTGCCAGTCGGAGGCCGACCCCGGCTGGCCGTGCAGCAGCACCAGCTCATGCCTGTCCACACCCCAGGAGCTTAGGGGCCCGGCGGGGGCAGGTAGCCCTCCTTGACGAGGTGCTGGGCACCGGCGGCGTACAGGGCGGGATCCTGGGGGGCGATCGTGGCCAGGCCGTCCACGTAGCGGTTGAACATGCAGAAGGCGGCCGCGATCAGGACCGTGTCGTGGATCTCCAGGTCGGTCGCGTCCGCCGCGCGGGCGCGGTCGATGAGTTCCTCGGTGACCTGGAGCCCTCCCTGCTGGACCGCGGCGGCGATCTCGAGCAGGGCCTTCAGCTTGCCGGATACCGGCGCGCGGCTGGCGTCGGCGCGGACCTGATCCACGAGCCCCATGCCCTCCGGCAGCTGGGCTGCGGCGCAGGCGGAGTGCGAGGACGAGCAGTACTGGCAGTCGTTTAACCCGGACACGTAGGCGGCGATCAGTTCCCGCTCGCCGCGGGTCAGGGTGCCCGGCCCGCGCAGCAGCACCTCAGCCAGCTCGCTCAGCGGGCGGCCGGTCTCCGGCCGGAACCGGAGCAACCCCCGGATGCCCGGCTCCGCAGAGTTCAACGTGATGTGCGGCATGCGCCCTCCTCCGTAGGCCGGTGACCATGCTTAGCATGCGGTATCCGGCCGGACACTGGCCAGCGGGCTCCCCGGGGGACAGCACTGCCCCTAGGCTGCTCGGATGGGTGACGATTTTGATCCCGTGGCGCACAATCGTGACGCCTGGGACCGTGAGGTCGAATCGGGCAACGAGTGGACCCGGCCGGTCGGCCCGGGGGTGATCGCCCGGGCCCGGGAAGGCGACTGGTCGGTGGTGCTCATCGGGTATGAGCCCACGTCACGTGACTGGTTCCCGGCCGACCTGGCCGGGGTGGCGATTCTGTGCCTGGCCTCCGGAGGCGGTCAGCAGGGCCCGGTGCTCGCCGCCGCGGGCGCGCGGGTGACCGTGTTCGACAACTCACCGCGGCAGCTGGCCCGCGACCAGGAGGTCGCGGCGCGGGACGGGCTGGTCCTCCAGACGGTGCTGGGCGACATGCGGGACCTCGGTGCCTTCCCCGGCGCCAGCTTCGATGTGGTGTTCAACCCCGTGTCGAACCTGTTCTGCCCGGAGCTCGGGCCCGTCTGGCGCGAAGCGTTCCGGGTGCTTCGCCCCGGCGGTGTCCTGATGTCCGGGTTCATGAACCCGGACATCTTCATCTTCGACGACGGCGCACTGGAGCGCGATGAGTTCGTGGTGCGCCATCCGCTCCCGTTCAGCACGCTCGACCTGCCCGATGCCGAGCGGCAGCAGTACTACGGAGACGGCCCGGTCGAGTACAGCCACTCGCTGACCAGCCAGCTCGGCGGGCAGATGGCCGCGGGCTTCACGCTGACCCACCTGGCCGAGGCGCCCCATCACGCGGACGCCACCCGGCGCTACATGCCCGGCTACATCGCCACCCGGGCCATCAAGCCGCAGGATCCGGCCTAGCGCCGGCCGGGGTCCTGGCGGGGTCAGAGTTCCAGGATGATGGTGACCGGCCCGTCGTTGACCAGGCTGACCTTCATGTCGGCCCCGAACACCCCGGTCTGCACGCTGGCGCCCAGATCACGCAGGGACGAGATGAGGGCGTCCACCAGCGGCTCGGCGACCGGCCCCGGAGCCGCCGCCTGCCAGGTCGGGCGGCGGCCCTTACGCGTATCGGCGTAGAGCGTGAACTGGCTGATCACCAGCAGCGGGGCGGACACATCCGAGCACGACTTCTCTCCCTCCAGGATCCTCAGACCCCAGAGCTTGGCCGCCAGCCTCGCCGCCTTCTCCGCCGTGTCGTCATGGGTGACGCCGACCAGGACGAGCAAGCCCGGCTCGGAGATCTCGCCGACGGCCTGCCCGTCCACCGTCACGCTGGCCTGGGTGACCCGCTGCACCACCGCTCGCACGAGCACGTCCTCCTAGGGCGTCTCCGGTCCTGGGTCCTCCCAGCCTCCCAGATTCCCGTCCGCCGGGGCGAGCGGCCCGCCGCTAGGCCAGGTGCCGGGTGAACCAGTCACGCGCCTGCCCGCTGGCGACGTCGAACCCCTTGACGTAGGCGTCGAAATGACCGCCGGGCAGGATGACCAGCTCCCTGGGCTGGTGCGCCGTGTCGAAGGCCGCGATGGCGAGCTCGGAGGGCACCAGGTGGTCACCCGCGGCCACCAGCATCAGCAGCGGCGTGGGACTGATCCAGGGCAGGTAGACACCCGGCTCGTACTCGGTGAACATCTCCACGCTGCGCAGCGTCACCTCGTTCCGCCAGGCCGGTGCCCGGGTGCTGCCGGTCTCCGTGAACCATTCCCACGAGTCCGCGGTCGGCAGCGCCGACGGAGCCAGCGGGTCCTTGTCCACCACCGGGACCATTACCGGCGGCTCGCCGCGGAAACGGGCCAGCCGGTCGGCGTCGAACTGCTGCCGGAACCCGGCGATGAAGTCCGCCCGGACCAGGGCCCGCAGGTTGTCGTGCCCGCTGATCAGCGGCACCTGGCTCACGACCGCCCTGACCCGGCGGTCGATCGCGGCGACGACCAGGACGTGGCCTCCGGAGTAGCTGCTGCCCCATACTCCGATCCGGCCGGGATCGACCTCCGGCAGCGTGCTGGCGTAGGTGATGGCGTGCCGGTAGTCCCTGACCTGTGCCCACGGATCGATCTCCTGGCGGGGCTCGCCGTCGCTGGCGCCGAAGCAGCGGTTGTCGAACACCAGCGCGTTCAGCCCGGCCGCGGCGAACACCTCGGCGAAGCTGTCCAGGTACATCTCCTTGACCGCGGAGAAACCGTGCGCCATCACGACGGTGGGCCCGGGGCGGCCCGTGCCCTCAGCCGGGTAGAACCAGCCACGCAACGTGACGCCCTCAGCGTCGAACTCGATATCGCGCCGCGTCATTGCGGTCACCTCCGGCCCTCGTTTGCCTTGGCCGCCGGTGGCTGCGCAGCCACCGGCGCACCGTCGTCATCCCCAGTCTGGGAGGAATCGTCCCCGCGGTCCAGCCCGCCGTGGCGGCGGGACGGGAAAGCAGCCGACCTTCTAGTCTCGTCAGCAGGGCCTGCTCCGCTCACGGGCGCCAGGGAGGGATCCGTCATGACCGGCACGTTCGACCCGCGCGTCGACGCCTACATCGAGTCTCTGCCCGGCTGGCAGCGGGGCATCTGCCGGGAGGTCCGCGCGCTGGTCCACGCGGCCGACCCGGAGGTGAGCGAGACCATCAAGCGCAGCCGCCAGCCCTACTTCGTCCTGCAGGGCAACATCTGCGCGCTGCTGGCGGCCAAGGATCACGTGAACGTCTTCCTCTACGACGGCGCGATCGTCCCCGACCCAGACGGGATCATCACGGGCGGCCACGGCAACAAGACGGCCCGGACCGTGGCGGTCCGTGCGGGCGAGCCCATCAATGCGGACGCCCTCAGCACCATGTTCCGGCACATCATCGCCAACAACCGCGCCGGGGGGTGGCGCAAGCTCAAGCCGCAGGCGTGACCGGCCCGCGCACGCCCGCCAGGGTCCCCGCGCTGGCGGGACGTCAGGCCAGCGTGATCTCGAAGTAGGGCCCCTGGTCGTCGTGGATGATCCGCGCCGGCCCCGACCAGCCGGCGAAATGACCGGTCCCGGTCTTGGGCACGATGTGGCCGAACCAGGTGTCCGGGTCTGACTCGAGGCCGCCGTGCTGGACAGTCACCGAGCCCTCGCCGCCGTCCTCGGTACGGCCCGTGATCCGCTCAGTGGCCACATACGACCGGGAACCTTCCTCGGTGCCCGCCGACATGAACACGGTGGTGGCCGTCCCGATGATCCCGGACGTGAACGTCTTGGCGAAGGTCATCACCCCGACCCAGTCCGCGTCCAGGCCGCTGATCTGCCGAGGCTCGAAGCCATCGACCTGGAACCGGGCGATGAGCTTCATCGCGCATCCTCCCCTGACCGCGCGTCCTGTCCTGAGCTCCCCGGCCAGGCCGGGTCGCGGCCGGACAGTCCCAGCAGGCGGTTCAGGGGAGGTGCCGTGGCGGGCACCGGCACCCGCGGCGCGAACGCCTTGCCGTCGCCCTGGTAGTCGTCGGTCAGCATCCCGGGCGCGAACTCCAGCGACTCCTCCGCCGCCTCGGCCGGCGGCGACCAGGGCTGGCCGGTGGCGCGGGCCAGGTCCCAGCCGTGCACCTGGTACTCCCAGAGGATCATGCTCAGGGCCATGTCACCGGGCATCGCGCTGTCCCCGAGCCGCATGGGCCGGCCGGCCGCGCCGCCGCGCAGGGCGGCGGCCATGGTGTCAGACGCGGACCACACCTCCGCCGCCGGGTCAGCGGGCACCGTGTAGCCCTCCAGGCGGTTCAGCGGGGCCTGGCCGCCAGGATCGGCCAGACCCTCGGCGAACGTCGTCAGCCAGCCCAGCACGTGCGTGCGGAGCTGCCCCACGTCCAGCTCGGTGCACGGCGTGGGATCGTGCAGTTGCTCCCCGCTGATGCGGCCGACCATGGGCGCGAGGTCGGCGAGCACGGCGACGAGCAGGTCAGTGGTCTTCTCCGTGGCTTCGGTCATGCCCCAGACCCTACGGACGCGGCCCGCCGCCCCGCTTGAAGATTCGCGTCAGCGCCAGCCGCTAAAGTCACGAAGATGAGCAGTTCGGGGCCGGATCCGGTCGAGCGGGACAGCCGCGGCATTCTCGATCCGTGGCTGCTGCGCCAGCGGGTCCAGCTGACCCGGTACCCGGCCGGGGCCGCGCTGGAGGGGCTCATCGACCGCTTCTGGGCGGTCCGCTGGGACCTGCCCCCTGGGGTGGCCCATCAGCAGCAGTTGCTCACCCACCCGGGGGCCAACGTCAGCGTCGGCCACGCGAACGGCGAGCCGGGCCAGCGCCAGCCGGGCCCGGTCGAAGCACGCCTGTACGGCGTCGCCCGGGGCCTGTCCGCGCGGGTGCTGGTCGGCCGGGGCTGGACCGTCGCCGCCATGACCAGGCCCGGGGGGCTCGGGGCGTTCATCACCGGGTCGGCGGCGGAGTTCACCGACCGGATCGTGCCCGTGGGGCAGGCTCTCGGCACGGACGAGGAGGCGCTACTGCGGCAGGTGACGGCCGAGCCTGATGAGGCCGCCCGCGTGGCCCTGCTGGCGGCCGCCCTGGAGCAGGCCGTGGACCCGGAGCGCAGGCTCCCCGCCGCCGAGGTCGCCGGGGTGGCCCGGCTCGCTGAGGAGGACCGGGCGGTACGGCGGCTGGGTGACCTGTGCGAGCGGGCGGGCATCGGCGCGCGGACCCTGCAGCGGATGTTCCTGCAGTACGCCGGCGTGTCGCCGACCTGGGTGCTCCGCCGCTACCGGCTGCTGGAGGCGGCCGAATCGGTCCGCGAGGGGAAGCCCGTGTCGTGGGCGGAGATAGCCGCCGATCTCGGCTACGCCGACCAGGCCCACCTGACCCGGGACTTCCGCGCGGCGATCGGCCAGACGCCCGCGGCCTACGCGGATTCCCAGTCTCCGCGCTGACCGGAGGGTGCAGGATAAGGGGATGCCCCGTCGCGCGCCGCGTCATGACCGTGATGCCGGGGGCGCGGCCGAGGTGCTGGCGGCCAAGGCCGCACTGCGGCAGGAGGCCTGGACCGAGATGAGCGCGGCCCGGGTGGCCCGGTTTCCCGGCGCGGCCGGCCGCATCCCGAACTTCTCCGGCGCCGAGGCCGCCGCGGAGCGGCTGCGCGGCCTGAGCGCGTGGCAGGAGGCCCGCACCCTGAAGGCCAACCCGGACGCCGCGCAGTGGCCGGTGCGCCAGCGCGCGCTGGAGGACGGCAAGACCGTCTACATGGCCGTGCCGCGGCTGGCCAGCCCGGAGCCGTTCTTCGCCCTGGACCCCGCCCACCTCAGCGAGCCGCCGCGGAAAGCCTCCTCGATCAGCGGGGCAATCCGCTCCGCCCGCCAGGTCAGGCTGGACGACCTGTCCCCGGTGGACCTGGTGGTGATGGGCAGCGTGGCCGCCGGCGAGGACGGCGCCCGGCTCGGCAAGGGCGGCGGCTTCGCCGACCTGGAGTTCGCGCTGGCCGCCGCGGCCGGGCTGATCAGCCCGCTGACCATGACCGTCACGACCGTGCACGAGATACAGGTCCGCCCGGCCGGGGTCATCCCGGTGACGGATCACGATGTGCCAGTCGACTTCATCGTCACCCCGGAGCGGGTCATCGACTGCCGCCCGGCCCGCGGGCAGCGGCCGGCCGCCGGCATCCGCTGGGACGACCTCACCGACGAGAAGATCGCGGCTATCCCGCTCCTCGCCGCGCAACGGTAAGCCTGGGCAGGAGCCGGATCCTAGCCCGGCGGGGTGTCCCCGGCGGGCTCCGCGCCGGGGGCCGCGGCGGGCGGGGTGGGG
>JAOPYP010000020.1 GCA_025964635.1 Actinomycetes bacterium
AGAACGCTGCCCACAGAGGGCTGCGCCGTCATAGGCTGTCTTGTGCAACTGTTTCGATCAACTGCAAAAGATCGCATCAGATGTCCGGATGTGGGTGGGAGCAGACGGTGAATAGCCACACAACGGCAGCGACGTCGCGGGGGCCGCAATGGCCATCGCGCCGGCCCACCTAGTGGAGAGGCCGCTGCGCTGCGGCCCGGTCCCGCCACTGGCTGAGTCCTACAGCCCGCGTCCCGAGACCGGGCTGGGCCGGATCGGCAAGCTGGATCCAGGGGACACGTTAATCCTCGTCCCGGCCCCGGGCCTGGTACCCGCCGGATCCGCCCTCGCCGCCGGTAATGCTGGCGGCAGCGCCGTCCCGGCCGCGCGCCGCGAGGCTGCTCATCTGGCTGCCTCCGGCGGGCCTGGTTACCTAGGCGCCTCCCGCGAGCCCGCTCACCTGGCCGCCTCCGGCGAGGCTGCTCATCTGGCTGCCTCCGGCGGCCCTGCTCACCTGGCCGCCTCCGGCGGCAGTGGCAAGACGCAGCTGGCCGCGGCGCTGGCCCACCAGCTCTGGGATACCCGGGCGGTGGACCTGCTGGTCTGGGTGAAAGCCAGCAGCAGGAACGCGATCCTGACCGGCTATGCGCTGAGCCTCGCGGAACTGGGCGCCGCCGACCCGGGCGACGACCTGCTGACCGGCGCGCAGCGCTTCCTGGCCTGGCTGTCCGGCACCGATCGGCGGTGGCTGGTGGTCCTCGATGACCTGGCCAACCCGTCCGACCTGGACGGCCTGTGGCCGGCCGGGCCCGACGGCCGGGTCGTGGTCACGGCCCGACGGGACGACACCCTGGGCGCGCCGAACCGGAGGATCGCGCCGGTCCCCGCGTTCAGCACCCGGGAAGCCCTGGCCTACCTGAGCGCACGGCTCGTCACTGATCCCGGCCAGCGGACCGAGGCCCTCGACCTGGCGGATGACCTGGACTGCCAGCCGCTCGCGCTGGCGCAGGCCACGGCCGCGCTGATCTGCACCGGGGCCAGCTGCCGCGACTACCGGGGCTGGTACCACGACCGCAAGCGGCGGATGAGCAGCGCCAGCCTGCTGCCCGACGGCAACCCGGATCCCCCGGGGCGGGCTGGTGCGAGCCTGGACTACGCCGCGCTCGGCCATCCCGGCGTGACCTGGTCGCTGGCCATGGACCTGGCCGACCAGATCCCGCCCGCCGGTTTCGCCCGGCCCGCCCTGGTGCTGGCCGGTCTGCTCGACCCGGCGGGCATCCCCGGCGTCGTGTTCACCACCCCGGCCGCCTGCGGCTACCTGACCGGCGATCCGGCCATGCCGGCCGAGCCGGCCCAGGCCCGCGACGCGGTGCACGCCCTGGCCCGGGCCGGGCTGGTCACGATCAACCCGGCCAGCACCACGCGGACCGTGCAGGTGCACCCGGCGATCCAGGCCATGACCCGGGGGATCATCCCGCCGCCGGAGTTCGAGCGGGCCGCCCGGTGCGCCGCGGATGCGCTGCTGCAGTCCTGGCCGGCGGACCCGGTACCGCCGCGGCTGGCCCAGGCCCTGCGGGACTGCACGATCAGCCTGCGCGAGTGCAGCGGCGACCTGCTCTGGACCCCGGAGATCCACCCGCTTCTGATGCAGGCGGGCCGGAGCCTGGACAGCGACGAGATCAGCGGCCCGGGCCTCGCGTACTGGCAGGAAATGCTGGAGACCAGCATCCGGCTGCTGGGCGCGGAGCACCCCCAGGTTTTCCGCTGCCGCGACGGCCTGGCCTCGGCCTACGAGGCGGCGGGGCGGCTGGACGACGCGATCGGCGCGCGTGAGCGCACGCTCGCCGAACGGCAGCGCGTCCTGGGTAAGGACCATCCCGACACGCTGGCCTCGTGCGGCTACCTCGCCCGGGCCTTCACCACCGCGGGACGGCACGCGGAGGCGCTGCCGATGTACGAGCGGGTGGTCGCGGACCAGGAATGGGTACTGGGCGCGAGGCACCCGGACACCCTGTCCGCGCGCGGCGATCTGGCCGGCGCCTACCTGGCCGCGGGCCGGCCCGAGCACGCCCTCCCGGTGTACCAGCAGACCCTGGTGGACCTGGAGCGCGGGCTGGGCCCGGCGCACCCGGAGACGCTGGCCGCCCGGGCCGGGCTGGCGCAGGCGTACCACACCGTGGGCCAGCTCAAGCAGGCCGTGCCGGTCTACGAGCGGATCCTGGCCGACCGGGAGAAGGCGCAGGGCCCGGATCACGCGGACAGCATGAGTGCCCGCGCCGACCTGGCCTACGCCTACCGGACCGCCGGGCGGATGAAGCAGGCGCTGCCGCAGTACGAGCGGGTGCTCAGCGACCGGGAACGGGTGCTGGGCATGTATCACCCGGACACCATGACCGCGCGCGGCAACCTGGCCAACGCCTATCTCGCGGCCGGGCGGGTCAAGGACGCTATCCCGGTGTACGAGCGGACCCTGGCCGACCGGGAGATGGCCCAGGGGGCTGACGACATGGACACCATGACGGCCCGCGGCAACCTGGCCAACGCCTACCACTCAGCCGGGCGGCTCAAGGACGCGCTGCCGCTCTACGAGCAGACGCTGGCCGGGTGCGAGCGCGTGCTCGGCCCGACCCACCAGGCCACTCTGACTTCGCGGGCGAATCTGGCGTCCGCCTACCATGCCGCGCTGCGGCTGTCCGAGGCGATCGCCGTGTTCGAACGCACCCAGGCCGACTGTGAGCAGGCGCTCGGCCCGGATCATCCGCTGACCCGCGCGGTGCGGGAAAACCTCGAGGCCGTCCAGCGGACCTGAACCCCTGACCCGGCCGGTCCTGCGGACTGACCTGCCGGAGGCTGGGCCCGCCGGCGGAGGCCGGCGGGCCCGGCCCTCAGCGCCGGCCCCTCGGCCCCGGTCCGCTAGCGGCAGCCCGTCAGGCCCGCTCCTTCAGCGCCGCCACCAGGGCGGGGGAGCGGACAGAGTCAGCTCACCAGCCTTTGACACGGTGGGCGCGCATCGGCCAATAGCCGCCACCGATCTTCTCCCAGCGGTCTTCCCGCCCCATGTCACAGACGGCCGGGGCTGTCTCGTCTCGGGGCTGAGAGTCAATTCTGGAATCAGGAAGGTGATAGTCATGCGGGTGTTCCTGGCTGGCGGGACCGGGGCCGTCGGACGGCGGCTGGTGCCGCAGCTCGTGGCCCGGGGCCACCAGGTGACGGCTACGACGACGAGCCCGGGCAAGGTGGGCTTGCTGGAGCGGCTGGGCGCGGACGGGGCCGTGATGGACGGGCTGGATGCGGTGTCGGTCGGTGAGGCGGTGGCCGCGGCCCGGCCGGACGCGATCGTGCACCAGATGACCGCTCTTTCCATGGCGCATGCCGGAAAGCCCGATTTGAAGCACCCCGACCGCTTCTTCGCCACCACCATCCGGCTGCGCTCCGAGGGGACCGACCATCTGCTCGCGGCCGCTGAGGCAACCGGCGTATCCCATGTCGTCGCGCAGGGCTTTGGCGCCTTTAACGGCATCCGCGAAGGCGGATGGGTGAAGACCGAGGAGGACCCGCTGGACCCGGGCCCGGCGAGCGCGCGCAAAGGAGCGGAGGCGCTCCACCACCTCGAGGACGTGGTTGTCAAGGCTGGTGGAGCGATCCTGCGCTACGGCAGCTTGTACGGGCCGGGCGCCATCGACGACCAGGTCAAACTCGTGCGCAAGCGGCAGTTCCCGCTCGTCGGGGGCGGCACCGGCTACTTCTCGTGGGTGCATCTCGACGACGCGGCGAGCGCTACCGTCCTGGCTGTGGAACAGCAGGCGAGGGGCGTGTTCAACATCGTCGACGACGAACCAGCCCCAGCCAGCGAGTGGCTGCCGTACCTGGCCACATGCGCGGGAGCGAAACGGCCGATGCGGGTTCCCAGGTGGCTGGCCCGGATGCTGGCCGGGGAAATGGCGGTGATGATGATGACTGAGGGGCGCGGCTTCTCCAACGCCAAGGCCAGGCGGGAGCTCGGCTGGGAGCCGCATTACCCCTCGTGGCGCCAGGGCTTCAAGGAAGCGCTGGCGTGACCCGGACCCAGGAGTTCGAGGAGTTGCGGCCGCTGCTGTTCTCGATCGCCTACCGGATCCTCGGCAGCGTGAGCGAGGCCGAGGACGCGGTCCAGGAGACCTGGCTGCGCTACGAGGCCTCCCCAACACGACCTACGTCGACTAAGGCCTTCCTGTCGGCAGCGGTGACCCGGATCTCGATCGATGTGCTGCGCTCGGCCCGTGTCCGGCGGGAGAAGTACGTCGGGCAGTGGCTCCCCGAGCCGCTGCTAACCGACCCCTACCAGGATCCGGCGCGGTCGGCGGAGTTGGCCGACTCGGTGTCGATGGCGGCCCTGCTCCTGCTCGAGCGGCTCAGCCCGCTCGAGCGGGCGGTCTTCGTGCTGCGGGAGGTATTCGGGTTCGGCTTCCCCGAGGTTGCGTCGGCCGTGGGGCGCTCGGAGGCGGCGTGTCGCCAGTTGGCGGTGCGGGCGCGCCGGCACATGGAAGCGGGGCGGCCCCGGTTCGAGGCCGACCGAAAGGAGCGCGAGGAACTCGCCGGGCGATTCTTCGACGCCTTCACGGAAGGCGACATCGACGGCCTGCGGGGGCTCCTCGCCGCCGACGTTCAGATGGTCGGAGACGGCGGCGGCAAGGCCCCGCAGCTGCCCAGGGACATCATCGGCGCCCAGAAAGTGGCCCGGGTACTCGCCGCGATCGCCCCGCTGTTCGTCCGGATCGACCTGACCTTCGCGCCACACGAGGTGAACGGCCAGCCGGGCGCGATCTTCCGCGACCGGGACGGCAAGGTCCTCAGCACCTGGACGCTCGACATACTCGACGGGCGGATCCAGACGATCCGCTCGGTGATCAACCCCGACAAGCTGGGGCACGTGGGGCCGGTAGCGGACGCCTGGGCGATCGCCCGCGAGGCGAACCAGGCTCGGCGGCCGACGGATTGACCGCAAGAGCCGACTGCGCTCCAGACCGGAGCGGAATGGGTTGAAGGGGCCTGGCCCTTCAGCCCCCGCTCCGCCAGCGGCAGTACGTCAGGCCCGCTCCTTCAGCGCCGCCACCAGGGCGGGGATCACCTCCGCCAGGTCCCCGATGACCGCGTAGTCGGCCCGGGACAGGATCGGCGCCGCAGGGTCGGTGTTGATCACGACGATGTGCTTCGCGCTGGCGCAGCCCGCCATGTGCTGGATCGCGCCGCTGATCCCGCAGGCCAGGTAGAGCTCCGGGGTGATCTTGGTGCCGGTCTGGCCCACCTGCTGGGTGTGCGGCCGCCAGCCCTGGCTGGTGACCACGCGGGACACCCCGACCACCCCGCCGAGCAGCCTGGCCAGTTCTTCCAGCGGGGCGAAGCCGTCGGGCCCGCCGACCCCGCGGCCCCCGCCGACCACCACCCGGGCGGTGGCCAGCGAGACCCCGCCGTCACGGCCGGCCGACACGGCCGCCCGGACCCGCAGGTCCGCCGGGTCCAGGTCGGGCTCGTGGACGAGGACGGCTGGGTCAGCCGCATCGTCCACCGGCACCGGCGGCACCACGTCCGTGGCCACGGTGAGCAGGGCGGGCGTCCCGTCCAGGATGGCGTCCTCGATGAGCAACCCCGCCCAGCGCTGGCGGGACACGGCCAGTGTGCCGTCCGCCTCCGGGCTGGCCGTGAGGCAGTTCGCGGCCATCGGCTGCCCGGTCAGCGCGCCGAGATGGGCCAGGACCTCGCTGCCGCAGTCCGTTCCCGCCGCCACCACCGCGGCGGCCAGCGTCACGCTGAGCAGGCCCTCGAGGGTCCGCGCCCAGGCCTGCGGCGCGTACCCGTCCAGCGCGGACGGCTCGACCACGTAGGCCTCGGTCACCCCGTAGCGGCCGAGCAGGCTGGCCGGGACGCGGTCGGCTGGCCCGAACGCCACGGCGGCCACGACCGGCCCGGTCGCCCCCGGAGCCGCCGGGCCGCCGGTGGCCAGCGACCGGGCGAAGGTCAGGGCGCGCAGCGAGGCGTCCGTCACCCCGGCCTCGTCCAGTTCGACCAGGCAGAGCACGTTCATGCCGGCACGCTCACTTCAGAACCCCTAGCTCCTCCAGGAGCCGGACCAGGGCGGGCACGGCGTCCGCCCCGGTGCCGAGTACCGTCGCCTGCTGCCGCGGCTGGTCCGGCACGCGGAGCGCTCGCTTGCGCAGTCCCTCGGGCTGCCACTGCGGCTGGTACTGCTCGATGGCGGCCCGTTTGGCCCGCAGCCGTCCTGGCAGGGATGGGTAGCGGGGAAGGTTGATGCCTTCCTTGACCGTGATCACCGCGGGCAGACCGAACTCGAACGTCTCCTCGCGGCCGCGGTACTCCCGCCGGGCCCGCGCCCCGTCCCCGGTGATCTCCAGGTGCTTGATCCCGGTGGCGCAGGGCCAGCCGAGCCCGTGCGCCACCCGCACCCCCACCTGGTAGTCCCCGGTGTCGGCCGCTTCGTTGCCGAGCAGCAGCAGGTCACAGCCCGGGCCCTCGGCGGCCCGGCGGCGCACCTCGGCCACGATCGCCGCGGCAGTGCCGGCCGGGCCCCACTCGCGGCCGCCGTCCTCCAGCAGCACGGCCCGGTGGGCGCCGAGCGCGAGCGCGTCACGCAGCTGGTCTGCGGCCTCGGCCGGGCCCAGGGTCAGCACCGACACGGTGCCGCCGAGCCGCTCGGTGATCTGGACGGCCTCCTCCACCGCGCACTCCTCGTGCGGGCTGATCGCGAACCCGGACATCCGGGTGTCCACGTCCTGCCCGTCCGGGGTGACCACGATACGGCCGCCGACCTGGGGGACCCGCTTCACGCAGACGGCGACCTCCACCGCCGGTCAGCTCCGGATCCGCGCGTTGTCCGGGTCGAACAGGGGGGTGGCCCCGGCCACCGCCACGGTCACCGGGTACGCGTCGCC